>JAIUNH010000054.1 GCA_020161965.1 Pseudomonadota bacterium | reverse complement strand
TACTCACTCGACGCGATGGCGGCCGACGCGCTCGGCATCATCGCCGCCGCCGGGCTCGTCAAGCCGATCCTGCTCGGCCACTCGATGGGCGCGCGCGTCGGCATTCGCGCCGCGCGCATCGATTCCACGCCGTTCGCCGGATTGATCCTAGTCGATCCGCCCGTCTCCGGCCCCGGACGGCGTGCCTACCCATCGGCCTGGGCGTGGTACGAGGATTCGATCAAGCTAGCGCAGACGGGCTGTACAGGCGCGCAGATGCGGAAATTCTGTCCGACTTGGACGGACGCACAGAATGCGTTGCGCGCGGAATGGCTCCATACCTGCCAGCTCGGCGCGATCCGCACGGCTTATGACGGCTTCCATACCGACGACATCCACGCCGATCTGCCGAAGATCGCCTTGCCAATCCGGCTGGTCGTCGCCGGCAACGCGCCGGTGATCCAGGCGACGGATATCGACGAGATCCGCCGCCTTGCTCCGCAAACGGATGTGCGCATCGTCCAGAAGGCCGGTCACATGATCCCATGGGACGATCTGGACGGTTTCATCGCCGCCGTCCTGGATTTCAAAATCGATTGACCGTGCGGAGGGGATGACGCGATGGACCAGGCGAGCTTCACCGAAATCTGCCTGCATCAGCTCAAAATGTCCGCCGTCCACGAGGGCGAACGGCTGATCGTGCTCACCCAAGGCGGCGACCGGCTCGACTACGCCGACGCGTTCATGGCCGCGGGCCAGCGGCTGGGTGCACGGATGTATCACCTGCGCCTGCCCGCGCCTCCGCCCGCCGCGGGTTGGAACGTCGGCGTTACGGGGCTTGCCGCTTTGCCCGACGCCGTCGAGGCGTTGAAGAACTGCGACATGCTGATCGATTGCGTGTTCCTGCTGTTCTCGCCCGAGCAATTCGCCATCCAGGCGGCCGGTACGCGTATCCTGACGGCGGTGGAACCACCCGCCTTGCTGGCGCGGATGCTGCCCTCGCGCGAATTGCGCGAGAAGGTCGAGATCGGTGCCAAGTTTTTATCCGACGCCAAGACGATGCGCATTACGTCGCCGCACGGCACCGACGTCACCTACAAGCTCAACACCTACCCCACCGTCGCCGAATACGCCTGCACCGACACGCCCGGCCGTTGGGACCATTGGCCGTCCGGCTTCGTTTTCACGGGCGGTGACGACGACGGTGTGGACGGCAAGATCGTCGTGGCGCCGGGCGACGTTCTGCTGCCGCAGAACATCTATGTGCGCGAGCCGATCGTCTACACGATCGAAAAGGGTTGGATCGTCGATATTCGCGGCGGGCTCGACGCCGACCTCGTCAAATCCTATATGGCGGATTTCGCCGATCCGCGCGGCATGGGGATGAGCCATGTCGGCTGGGGTATGAACCCCGATGCCAAATGGCACCGCATGACGCCGGGCGAGTTCCCCGGCGGCATGGGCATGGAACCGCGCAGCTTCTACGGCAATGTAATGTTTTCGACCGGTCCCAACAACGAACTGGGCGGCAAGAACGATACCGCCTGCCATTTGGATATCCCAATGCGTAACTGCTCGCTGTTCCTCGACGACCGGCCGATCGTGATCGACGGCGACATCGTCGCGGAGGATATCCAGATGAACCGGAAACACGCCTAGATGACGCAGGAAAAAGTCTACGCCGCCGCCGGATTCGGGCATTCGGTGCCACGCGGCCACCATCCGGCGATCCTGGTCGTCGATTTCACCTATGGCTTCACCGATCCCGCCGCCTACCCGACAGCCGCCGATATGCATGCTCCCATTGCCGCGACACGCAAGTTGACGGATTTTGCCCGCACGGCGGGTTTCCCGGTGATCTACACCACGATCGCCTATCACCCGGGCGAGATCGGCCGTTTGCCCTGGTTGAAGAAGGCGACCGGCATGGCAGCGTTGCTCCAGGGCAGCCGTTTGGTCGAGATCGATGCCGCGACCGGAATCCAATCCGGCGATCCGATCGTCGCCAAGAAAGGCGCTTCGGCGTTCTTCGGCACATCACTTGCCGCGCTGCTAACCGGTGCGGGCATCGATACACTGGTCGTAACCGGCGCCACGACGTCTGGTTGCGTACGTGCCAGCGTCGTTGACGCCGTGCAATCTGGCTTCAACGTGCTTGTCCCCGGCGATTGCTGCGGCGACCGCGCCCAAGCGCCGCACGACGCCAATCTCTACGACATGCACCAGAAATACGCCGACGTCACCGATGCCGCCGATATTCTGGCTTGGCTAAAAACTTGCGTAAAGTAACGGAAATGTGCCGCGCCTCGACGATCACTTAGATCAATCCACCGAACAGTCGAGCAGCAAGCGCGATCAATCCTAGCGGCAGGACTAACAGCACACTGTTCACCGACCATTTGATGGCGAAATAGAGCGGACGGTTCGTCGCCTTCAACGCCTTGGTACGCGCCAGAATTGGAGCGAGACCGGCGAAAATCCGATTGGCGAGACCGCGAGCGTCCTCAGGCGTGTTGGGCACCACCGACGCACGCGAGATGCTCTGATAGAAAAAATTGAACACGAGCCCGAGCAGGTTCAGCGGGCGCTTCACGTCGCACATCAGGATAAGTCGATCGGCGTCGGTATCGTTGCGGACGTAGTGGAGATACGTTTCGTCGAACATAATCGCTTCGCCGTCGCGCCAGCTCAGATAACGGCCATCGACATTGATGAAGCACGCAGCCGAGTTGGGCGTCGAGAGACCGAGGTGATAGCGCAGCGAAATTGCGATGGGATCGGCGTGCCGCGTCAAATGCGCGCCGCGCGGCAAAAACGCGAACATGGCGCCGCGCACGGCTGGGACCTGCCGCAGTATCTCCACCGTTCGCGGACATAACCGTCGCGCCGAGTGATGCGTGTAACCGTACCAGTTCAGGTAAAACTGGCTCCAACCGTATTTGAAGAATGTCCTGAATCCGACGTCGTAATAACTCGTCGTCCCCGGACGCTTCGCGGCGTCGAAATAGTTTTCACGCAGCAGCGCCAGCCCTTCGTCGCGGATCGTTTCCCAATTCGCGCGCAAGGAATCGAGTTCCGGAAACTCGGCAGGATCGAGAACGGCCTTCGATCCGCGTGGCAACGTTGTCATGTAGAGCACGCAATTGAACGGCGAGAAAATCGGCCAGCCTTTGCGCAAATACTCAACCGGCCCGCTGTAGCGCGCCTGTCCGCGGAAACGATAGACGTAGACGACGCTCGCAGCCGCGAATGCGAGCAAGACGACAAGAACAGGCATAAGGAATCCCCTGGATGCGGAAAGACGGAAAATTCAACGATGGTTAAGCGTCGGAATTTTCCGAACGAAACGGGCGGACCAGCGCGCCCGGAGCATCAGCGCCGCCGGCGTCACCACCAAAGTCAGCGGCGTGGCGAAGGCCATGCCGTAGACCATCGCGGTAGCAAGCTGGATCCACCATTGGGTGGCGGGTGCGTCGACGATAATCTCGCGGGTCAGGAAATCGATATTGACGCCGTAACTCAACGGCAGAAGCCCGATGATGACCGTCGCGGCGGTCAGGAACACCGGACGCAGGCGTTGCGCGCCGGTCCTGAGGATCGCCTCGCGCGGATCGACGATCCGATGTTTCATCTCGTCGTAGGTGTCGATCAGCACGATGTTGTTTTTTACCACCACTCCAGCGAGTGAAATCACCGCGATCCCGCCCATGACGATGCCGAAAGTCTGACCCGTGACGATCAAGCCGATCAGCACGCCGACGGTGGACAGGACCACCGCGCTCAGCACCAAAAAGGTGGAGAAGAAACTGTTGAACTCGATCAACAGAATGATGGCGATCAAGAACAGCGCCAGACCGAACGCCTTGCCGAGGAAATCTTGCGCGGCTGCCTGCTCCGCGTCCTGACCCTTGAAGGCGACGCGCACCCGCGGATCGATTCCCGATGCCGGCAGCCAAGCGCGGATATCCCGCACCATGTCGTCCGGTTTCACGTCGGTGCGCACATTGGCCTTCACCACCAACACGCGACGCCCGTCCGTGCGACTGATCGTGCCGACTTTGGGCTTGGCCTCGCGACTGACGAAATTGTCGATGGGTACCAAACCCGACGCGGTCTGCACTTTGATACGGCCGAGTTGATCCAGATTACGAAACATCGGCGGATAACGCAGCGCGATATCGATTTCCTTGTCGCTGTCGTCCGGCCGGTACTCGGCGAATTTCATGCCGTTGGTCACCATGCGGATCGCCGTGCCGACGAGCGTCACATCGGCACCGAATTTCGCGGCCTGGCCGCGATCGACCGAGATTTGCCATTCGATGCCCGGCAGTGCGCGCGAATCCTCGATGTCGACCAAGCCGGGCATCGACTCGAATTTTCGCCGTATCGTTTCCGCAGCGGCAGGCAGCAACCCGTGCTCGATGGCCGAAAGTTGTACCTGTACCGGCTTGCCGACCGGCGGGCCGGCCTCCTCCTGCTGCACCTCGATCAGGATCCCCGCGAGATCGGCGGTGCGCAGGCGCATTTCGGCCATCAACAAATCCGCCTTGGGCCGCGCTTTCCAATCGCCAAGTTGCAACAGGATCACGCCGATTGTGTCTTCGGCCTTGTCCTGCACGCCGGCGCCGTCCCCGCCGGTTCTTGTATAGACCGCGTCGAAACCCCGGATCGGCAGCACGCGCGTCTCGACCTCGCGCACTAGCGCATCCTTCTCGTGGATCGAGAGATTGCCGCGCGCGCGGATATTGATCTGCACCTGCTCCGGCTCGACATTCGGGAAGAATTCGACGCCGTTGGCGTTGTTGGCGTAGTGCCAGAACACGCCGACGGTGATCGCGAGCGTCGCCAGCAATACCGTTCCCGGTCGGTCGAGGCACTTGCCGAGAAAGCGCACATAGAGACCCGTGACGCCCTTGATCTCGCGTAGATCGCCGGTCTCGCATGCCACAATGCTGCCGCGCGCTGCCTCGCCTTCGGCGCCGGGCTTGCCGAACAGGCTGCCGAGCACCGGCAAAAACACCACCGCCATGACCAGACTTGCGGTGAGCGTCGAGATCAGCGTGATCGGCAAGTACTTCATGAACTGGCCGACCGCGCCGGGCCAGAACAGCAACGGCAGGAACGCCGCGAGCGTCGTCGCGGTCGATGCGACGATCGGTGCCAGCATGCGCTTGGCGGCATGGGCATAGGCTTCCGCCTTCGGCATACCTTCGACCAGCTTTCGATCGGCGTATTCGCCCACGATGATCGAATCGTCGACCAGCATGCCGACGGCCAAGATCAGGCTGAACATCACCACGATATTGATGGTAAGGCCGGCGAGCGATAGCACCAGGATGCCGGCGAGGAACGAGCCGGGGATCGACAAGCCGACCATCATTCCCGAACGCACGCCGACCGCGCCCAATACCAGCACCATGACCAGCAGAACGGCCATAATCACGTGCTGCTCCAGATCGACCAGCATCGTGACGATGGAGTCCGATTTGTCCTGCAGGTAATGCACATCGAGATTCGACGGCCAGTTCGCGCGTTCGGCCTCGACCAGCGTGCGGATATCCTTATTCGTGTCGATCAGATTCCGGCCGATGCGCTTGGAAACCTCCAGCGACACGGCCGGCCGGCCATCGACCCGCGCGAATCCCTTGGGATCTTTAACGCCCCGCCGAACCTCGGCCACATCGCTGAGGCGCACTACCGCGTCGCCGTTGATTTTGAGCGGCATCGACATGATGTCGCGGAGATTCTCGAACAACCCGGGAACTTTGATCGCGAAACGGCCTTGCGCGGCTTCGATGGCACCGGCCGCGATCAGTCGATTGCCGCGACCGGCGAACGCCAGGACATCGTCGAGCGACAGACCGTAACTTTCGATCTTGCTCGGGTCGACGATCACCTCCACCTGTTCCTCGCGCTCGCCGCCGATCTCGACTTTCAGCACTTGCGGCAGGCTTTCGATCTTTTCGCGAAGATCCCGGGCGATGCGCATCATCGCGCGTTCGGGCACGTCGCCCGACAAGGCGACCACGATCACCGGGAACAGGCTGAGATTGACCTCGTGGATCCGCGGTTCCTTCGTGTCGGCGGGGAATTTCGAGCGGGCAAAATCGACTCGTTCACGCAGATCGCGCTTGGCGCGCTCGACATCGAAACCGGCTTCGAATTCGAGGACGACATTGCCCCCGCCTTCGAACGCCACCCCGCGCATCTCTTTGATGCCTTCCAGCGTGCGCAGTTCCTGTTCCAGCGGCCGCACCAGCAACCGCTCGGCATCCTCCGGCGCGATACCTTCATGCGTCAGTTGGACGTAGAGAACCGGAATGGTGATGTCGGGGTCGGCCTCTTTGGGAATGTTGAGAAAAGTGACGGCGCCCGCGACGAAGATCAGCACCAGCGCCGACAGCACCATGCGCGCATGCCGGATCGCCCCGTCGATGACCGCGTTCATGGCAGCTTCCGGCCATCCGCCGCGACGCGGACCTTGTCGCCGGCGCGCACGAAATCCTGACCGACGACGATTGCCGTCGCCTTCTCGGGCACTCCCCCGAGCCAAACGCCTTGCGGGCCATCGCCCAAAATCTGTACCGGCCGGAACGTCACGCGGCCATCGTCCTCGACGAGATTGAGACCGACGGCACCGTTGTCGTCGAGGGCGAGGATCGCCGGCGTCACCAGATGGGCCGGCCGGCTATCGGCGACGAAGCGCAGTTCGGCGGTGATGCCGTCCTTTAAGCGCCCGTTGGGATTAGGAACCTCCAGTTCGACCGTGAAGGTGCGCGTCGCCGGATCGGCCATGCTGGCGACAAAGCGGATGCGGCCTTCGACCGTTTCGCCGGTCGCCAGAATCGCTTTACCGATCTGGCCCGTGCCGAGCGTCGCGACGTCGCGTTCGCCGACCTGGGCAACGATCAGCATGGGATCGCGCTCGATCAGGCGCACCACGGTATCGCCGGCCTTGAGATAGGCGCCGATCTCCACCTTACGCTCTTCGATCACCCCGCCGAAGGGGGCACGGATCAGCGTGCGTTGCAGCTCCACCTCCACCGCCTTGGCGGCGGCACGTGCGGCGTCGAGTGCCGCTTGCGATTCCGCCACTTTGATGACCGGACGGAAGCCCTTTTCGGCGAGCGCCACGGAAGCGTCGTGCTCGATCTTGCGTTGGCGCAAAAGCGCATCCGTCTCGGCGCGGCGCGCCTCGCGTTCGTCGGTCGCGAGCCGTGCGACAATGTCGCCCGCCTTCACGCTTCCGCCCTTCGCGAGGGGCAGATCGGCGACGCGGCCTTGCGTCTCCGCCTTGAGATCGACCCAGCGCGCCGCGGCACTGCGCCCGCGCAGCACGATCTCGCGCGCGTAAGGCTGCGCCTCAAGGATTCGGGTGCGCACCAGCACCGGTTCCGCCTTCGACGCCGGCGGACCCGGCACCGAGGCTTGGGTTTTGCCCCCGCGCGTGCCGAACTGACCGCTGGCGACCCATGCGACGGCGCCGAGCGCCACGGCGCCGGCGACGAAAACGGAGCGGTTCATGCGGATGATCCTTCCCGCTCAGAACCTGTAGCCGACGAACACACCGGTGCTGAGTTGATTCGGAGTCCCGCGATCCTTAACCAGCGGGCTATCGGCGGCGTCGCCCAGCAAGCGCTTGTACCCGGCCCGGCCGGTGAGGCTCCATTTTTCCGTCAGCCGGTAGTCGAGATCGAGGGTCACGCCGGCATCCTTGAAACCGCCGTCGGGCTGATACTGCCGCAAACCGCTGCGCGCCGACTGCGCGGCCGTGACGCCGAAAAAAGCCTTGTTGTAGTTTTCGTCGGCCCAAGTCGCGAAGAACTCGCTGCGCAGCATCCATTTCGGACCCAACGGCAGGCGATGGCCGCCCGAGAACTTCGCGGTCAGACCATCGTGACTATCGCTGACGTCGCGCAGCACGGTGAGACCGGCGGACCACGGACCGAAGCCGTAATTGACGAAACCGCCGAGCTCCACCGCGCCATCGATATCGCCCATACCGCGCAGATCATCGCTGTCGCTTTCGTCGCGACCGAAGCGATAATTGACGAGCGGACCGATCTGCAGCTTGTCGCCGGGGCGCACGCCCTGCGCGGTGAAGGCGTTCACGCCCAGCGTCGTCCCGCGCAGAAACACCAGATCACGATAGTTGATCATCAGCAGCGGCAAGGCCGAGGCTTTGTACTGATCGCTCCCCTCGTATTTCGGCTGGTAAAAGGCGGCGCCGCCGATCCGGATATCCCAATCCTTTTTCGGTGCCGGGCCGGCGGGCGAGCCCGGGCGTTGCGCGGATGGTTGCTGGGCGGCGGCGGCGAGCGGCAGCGCCAGAAGGAACGCGGCAGCAATAAAAATGCGGGTGGCGGCAGGGGCTTGGATCATCTGGGAATGCTCGTCCTTGGCGTGAATCCGGTAAATCGGATGGCATTTGCACCCTAACCCCGCCGGTTCGCCGGACCGTGTCAGCCCGGTGTCGATATGTTTCAGAAGTTTGCTGGGCCAATGCCGGGTCCAGTCGGACTGCTATAGTGGCCTCTCAATTGGAGATTCCACGTGAGCACCCTTCCCGCCATCCACGTCCTGATCGTCGACGACGACCAACGCATCGGCGCCATGCTGGGGCGGTTCCTGACCGATCACGGGCTGAAGGTAAGCCGCGCCGCCGATGGCCGGGAGATGTTCTCGATCTGCGAGAGTTCGCGGATCGACGTGATCGTGCTCGACATCATGATGCCGGGCGAGGACGGATTGTCGCTGTGCCGGCGCATGCGCGCGCAAAGCGCGGTGCCGATCATCCTGCTGACGGCCATGACCGGCGATACCGATCGCATCGTCGGGCTGGAGATCGGCGCCGACGATTACGTCGTGAAGCCGTTCAATCCGCGCGAATTGCTAGCGCGCATCCGCGCGGTCACCCGCCGGCTGGGTGCTGCCAGCCTTAACGCCGAGCGCCCGCCGGCAGCGACGATCTACGAATTCGGCGGTTGGCGGTTGAACACCAATCGACGCACCCTGACATCGCCGGATGGTGTGCTGACCGATTTAACCAGCGGCGAGTTCGACCTTCTGCTCGCTTTCTTGGAGCATCCGCAACGCGCGCTGACCCGTGATCAGTTGCTTGATCTGGCGCATGGCCGCATGAACCAATCCTACGATCGCAGCATCGACGTGCAGATCAGTCGATTGCGCCGCAAAATCGAAGTTAATCCACAGGAACCGACCTTCATCAAAACCATTCGTAACGAAGGATATTTTTTCACCGCACCCGTCGCCTTGTCACAGGATGCGGCCGCGTGAAAATTCCGCTCTGGTCGAGACTGCGTCTGGCACCGCGAATTATCGTCGTCATCATCGCCGGGTTGCTGGCGATGAAAACGGTGGATCTGCTGATGCCGTTGGTGATCCACCCACCCAAGATCATGTTCTTCGATCGCGAGTGGTTGATCTCAACATTGCACGACGTGCGCGAACGCAGCATCGCGATGCCCGCCGCCGAGCGGCCGACCCTGCTGCGCGACCTGCCGGCCCAAGATTGGCTGGACATCACGCTGTCGGAGACGCGGCCGGATCTACGCCATACGTCGAAAATCGAATCGCAGCGGATCGGCGCCTTCGTTGAATTTCACCGGCAACTCGTCGAAGCGCTCGGTCTGCCGCCGCAGGATGTCCTGCTGATGGCGGATGAGCTCGACGACCCAGAATATTCGTCGCGTCCGATGGTCATTATTCTGCCGCCACTCCCTGCGGTGATGCGCGACGTGATCACCGCCAAGGAGACCAACCTCGTCAGCAGCGATCTGCGCATCGCCTTCCCCATCGGCCCCCGCGAATGGTTGCTGATCATGCCAAAAAGCGACGGACAGGAAGTCGTGCGTATGGTTCGGAATTTCCTCCTGCCGTTCCTCGCCGTCGCGTTGATCGCTTTGCTGTCGATATGGGTGGCGCGCGGCGTGGTGAAACCGCTGGACGATCTGGCCGTGGCGGCCGAGAAGCTCGGACGAGACCGCGAACTTAGCCTTGTCGGGAGCTTCAACGCACCGGAGTTGCAGGCGATCGGCAGCTCGTTCAATGCCATGCAATTGCGGCTGAAACGCTTCGTCGACGATCGGCTGCAGATGATCGCCGCGATCAGCCACGATCTGCGCACACCGCTTACTCGCATGCGTCTGCTCGCCGAATACCTGCCCGATCAGGACCAACGCCGGCAGGTTTTGTCCGACATCGAGGATATGGAGGCGATGATGAGCGCCACGCTCACTTTCGCCAGCAACCGGCTGAAGGACGAGCCGCGCAGCGTCACCGATCTCGCGGCCATGCTGATCAGCCTGTGCGATACCGCCACCGACGCCGGTTGCCGTGTCGTCTATGATGGCCCCGATCATGCGGGCCTCACCTGCCAGCCGGTCGCCGTCCGGCGCGCCTTCGCCAATCTGATCGATAACGGTTGCAAGTTCGGCAAGGAAGTCCGCGTGGCGCTGCACGACCACGCGGACTCGCTCGTCATCACAGTCACCGACGACGGACCGGGTATTCCGGCCGAGCAGCGCGAAGAGGCCTTCCGCCCGTTCATCCGGCTGGAGACCTCGCGCAATCGCGAAACCGGTGGAACGGGTCTCGGCCTGACGATCGCGCGCGACGTGATCCTGGCGCAGAATGGCGCCATTCAACTCGACGACACGCCAGCCGGCGGCCTGCTCGTGACGGTAGCGCTGCCGAAGGTGACCTAGGTGACGGAAAGCGGCCGGCCTCAGAGAATGCGGCCGTCGTGCAGCGCCAAAAAAACCGCGAAAGGCGCTCTATTTTCGTGCGGTCCGAATGGTGGGTGCTAAAGAGATTGAAGCCCACGCTCCCTACCCTGTCGACATACGCGGACATCACGTAAATTCAACCGGTTAGAGATGGGGATTCTCGCAGATCAAGCGATGATCTGCGGGAAACAACGCCACTGATCGGGGCTACTTCGTCCTTCAGAGAATAAATGGGATGAGGCGCGACTCTGAATGAAATTGGATCCGGCTCAACAGAGGATCACGACCGAATACGATTTCGCACGCATATGATTGCGCTCTCGATGAGTTTTATTCTGTCGATCGCATGGCTGCGGCCGGATTAAATCGTCGATCCCGAATACCAGCGGAGCGAAAACATGTTGATCGATCTTACCGGCCGCACGGCCCTCGTCACCGGCGGTAGCCGGGGAATCGGCTTCGCCATCGCCCAGCGCCTATCGCGCTCGGGCGCCAACGTCATCATCCTCGCCCGCCGGCAGGACGTGCTGAACGAATCGCTTGCACTCCTGCGCGCGCAAACCAATGCCCGCGTCGCCGGCTATGTTTGCGATGTCTCAAAGACCGACGATATCGATCGCGTTCTCGCCGACGTTCTGCCGGAGTTTCCGCAGATCGACATTCTGGTCAACAACGCGGGCTCGTCGGTGCGCGGTTCGCTGGAACAGCTCACCCG
Organism: Pseudomonadota bacterium; assembly: GCA_020161965.1. GTDB lineage: Bacteria > Pseudomonadota > Alphaproteobacteria > CACIAM-22H2 > CACIAM-22H2 > Tagaea. The sequence continues at coordinate 1,265 of JAIUNH010000054.1, read as the reverse complement.
TACCGGCCTGTTCGCCGATATGGATTTGAAGGTCGTCGCGGCGCTGCATCTGGCGCAGAAGCTGATCCCCGGCATGCGCACGCGCAAATGGGGCCGTATCGTCAACGTGCTGAGCTCCTCTGCGCGCACCCCCGCCCCGATGGGTGCCCCAACCGCGATCTCGCGCTGGGCCGGCTATGCGATGACCAAGATCATGGCGGGCGAGCTCGCCGCCGACGGTATTCTGGTGAATGCGGTGGGCGTGGGCTCGATCGAAAGCGATCAATGGCCGCGCATGCACAAGGAACGCGCGAGCCATATGAGCTACGACCAATTCATCACCAACGAAAGCCGTACGATTCCGCTGGGCCGCTTCGGTAAAGCCGAGGAATTCGCCAACGCGGTGTGCTTCCTGGTTTCCGACCAGGCGTCCTACATCACCGGGGCGGCATTGGCCATCGACGGTGGCAAAAGCCCCGCGATCTAACCGTCCGAAACGCGAAGGGCCCCGCCGGCGCGAACCGGCGGGGCCCTTTTTCATTTGTGGCCGGAGGATCAGGCCGCCGCGACAGCCTTGGTCCGGTAGCGCTGCCACAAAGCGAGCAGCACCATGACCGCGAGCCCCGCGAGGTCGGCGTAAATCGACGGATAAAACAGCACCGCCGCAATCGCCAGCAGCAGCAATCGCAAGGCGCCGCTCGCCCGGCCGAAATAATAGGCCATCATCCCGCCTGTCATCGCCAGGATTGCGGCCCCCGACACCACCAAGTGATAGGCGATCTCGAGCGCCGAGCCGTCGGTCAGCAGCGCCGGCCGGTACACGAACATGAAGGGGATGAAGTAGATCGCCGCCCCGATGCGCAAGGCGTGCGACGCGACCTTCCAGAAACTTTCATTGGCGATGGTCGCGGCCGCGAACACGCTGGAACACACCGGCGGCGTGATCGCGGACAAGATGGCGAAGTAGAAGATGAACAGATGCGCCGACAGCGGCGGCAAGCCCAACGCCACCAGGGCGGGTGCGGCCACCGACGAGGCGATCACGTAGGACGCCGTGGTCGGCACGTCCATGCCCAGCAGGATGCACAGGATCGCGCTGAGGATCAGCAGCACGATCATCGACACGCCCGCGAAGGACACGAGCAGCGACGAGAACTTCACCGCGATGCCCGACGAGCCGAGCACCGTGACGATGACGCCCGCACAACCCAGCAGCACGGCGATCGACAGCAGGCCGCGCGCGGCATCGTCGATACCGGCCATGACCTGGCGCACGAGCGTCGTCA
>JAIUNH010000053.1 GCA_020161965.1 Pseudomonadota bacterium | reverse complement strand
ATCGGTAACGGCTGGTTCGGCGGTCTTCTGCCGGCCACGTCGTTCGCGATGATCGCGCAGACGGGCGATGTCTATTACGGCCTGTGGTACCCGATCATCATCGCGGGCATGACCTTGGTCATCGGCACGCTGTTCGTGCCCGAGAACAAGGACAAGGACATCTTCACGAAGGAATCGTCGGGCTGAGTTCGACCTCCACCCGACTAACCTGGGGGCCGCTTCGTTTACGCGAAGCGGCCCTTTTCTTTTCCGCCGATCAGATCAGACCGCGCGCATTTCCAATTCGCGATCGACCGGCGCGCCGTCGAGCAACGCGTTCGCCGCCGCTTCCGGCGGGACGCGTTTGCGCAAGCGGTCGTAATAGGCGATCAATCCGAAATCGAAGGCGTTCTGGACCACTTTGTGATCCTCCGCCTTGCTCTTGCTGTAGACCGGCAGCAATTCGAACACCCGTTTCGCGGTCGGCTTGGCCAATTTGATGGGGTCGAGTGGCCCCTCGACCGCCTCGAGTCGCGTTTTGCACTCGGCCAAAAGATCGTCCCATCCGTCGGGCCGGTGCTCCGGTGCGGGGTATTCGCGTAACGCGGCGGCATAGACCTCCCCCATCCGGGCGGCCAGGGTTTCGCGCCCCGCCTGCCCCGCCGGGGTCGCGATCATCCGCCCCAAGGCAAGGGCCGTCATATCGAGCCCAAGCAGGCCAAACGCCTCCCACCGACACTTGGCATAGACCTTCACAAACCCTTGATTTGCAAAGTAATGCTGCCCGAACCACGCGAGTGTATTGCGTGAAAACTCATAGACCGCACGCTGCGTAAGGTATGAAGCCTCGCCGCTGACGAAGCGCCGCAACTCGGACGGATCGACGACCGGCAAGGGGCGGAATTTTCTAATTAACGCTGTAAGCATGTGATTCCAATTTCAGATGGTATCTGGCTGAGCGCCTAAAATTACCATCTAGGTTGTACATGTCTCGAGCCCCATGCTATCAGGGTCCCCAATGGCGCCGGTAGTGCGTCAAACGGCAGGTCTGGAATCGCTCTCTTAAGTCTTCATTCTCGGATGATCGATCGAAGTTCCGTGCGAACGGTACCGAGAGCGGCTTAACCGGACCTAATACGATGTGCCATCCATTGACACATTCGGCGGCCGACGGCGCATGCCCAACGGTCCGCCACGGAGAGGTCGAATGAGCAAAAAACTATCCCAAGAGGAAATGCAGGCCTACTGGGGCAAGACGTCCAAACTGATGTGGACGATCCTGGCCTTGTGGTTCTTTTTCAGCTTCGTCGTCCATTTTTTCGCGCCCTCGCTGAACGAAATTCGGGTGTTGGGCTTCCCGCTCGGCTTCTACATGGCCGCGCAAGGATCGCTGATCGCCTTCGTCATTCTGTGCTTCTGGAACGCTTCGGCCCAGAACAAGATCGACGAAGAGTTCGGCGTGTCGGACGAGTAAGGCAGGAGAATTCCCATGGCCGGCGCCGCCGCAAACAGCAGCTTCCTCCAAAACCTCGGCAGGATCTATTCGATCTATACCGGGACCTTCGTCGGGTTCGTGATCTTCCTCGGCATCCTCGAATTCTTCGGGGTGCCGGATCGGATTCTCGGATACCTGTTCATCTTCCTCACGATCGGCGTCTACGCGCTGATCGGCATTCTGTCGCGCACGGCGGAAGTGTCTGAATACTACGTCGCGGGCCGCTCGGTTCCGGCGCTGTATAACGGCATGGCCACGGGTGCCGACTGGATGTCCGCCGCCTCGTTCATCGGCATGGCGGGTTCGCTCTATTTCGGCGGCTACGACGGCTTGGCCTTCGTGCTCGGCTGGACGGGCGGCTACGTGCTGGTGTCCATCCTGATGGCGCCTTACCTGCGCAAATTCGGGCAGTTCACGGTTCCCGATTTCTGCGGGGCCCGCTACGGCGGCAACGCGGCGCGCACGCTCGCCGTGATCGTCCTGATCACCGCGTCGTTCGTCTACGTCGTGGCGCAGATCGTGGGCGTGGGCATCATCACCTCACGCTTCCTGGGCATGGACTTCAAACTCGCCTGCTTCGTGGGCCTCATCGGCATTCTCGTGTGCTCGATGCTCGGCGGCATGAAGGCGGTGACCTGGACGCAGGTCGCCCAGTACATCATCCTGATCATCGCCTACCTGATCCCGGTCGTGATCATGTCGGCGCAGGTCACGGGCGTTCCGATCCCGCAGCTGATGTATGGTCAGGCGCTCGAGAAGATCGCGGGCCTGGAGAAGACGCTCGGCGTGGCCAAGGGCCATGTCGCGGCCTTCGCCAACGCGCGCGGCGAGTTCGACATGACGTCGGCGGTCAACTTCTTCGCGTTGATCCTCTGCCTCATGGTCGGCACCGCCTCGCTGCCGCACATCCTGATGCGCTACTTCACCACGCCGTCGGTCCGTCAGGCCCGCGACTCGGTGGGCTGGTCGTTGTTCTTCATCTTCCTGCTCTACTTCACGGCGCCGGCCTACGCGGCCTTCGCCAAGCTGGAGGTGTATCAGAACATCATCGGTCAGCCGATCTCGGCCCTGCCGGCCTGGATCGCTTCGTGGGGCAAGCCGGGGCTCGCCCTGGTCGGCGCCTGCGACGCGGCCAATGCCGCGCAGATCTTCCCGATCTGCACCGGCGTGCAAGGCAACGGCGACGGCATCCTGCAGCTCTCCGAGTTCCGCATCCATCCGGACGCGATCGTGTTGGCGACCCCCGAAATCGCGGGTCTGCCTTACGTGGTCGCGGGCTTGGTGGCCGCGGGCGGTCTGGCGGCCGCGTTGTCGACCGCCGACGGTTTGCTGCTGGCGATCGCCAACGCGCTCTCGCACGACATCTACTACAAGATGATCGACCCCAACGCCGACACGAAGCGCCGCCTGATCATCAGCCGCGTGCTTCTGGCGGTCGTGGCGGTGATCGCGGCTTACGTCGCGGGCACCTTGGGCGCCGACATCCTGTTCCTCGTGTCGTGGGCCTTCTCCATCGCCGCGTCGGGGCTGTTCGCAGCCCTCGTGCTCGGCATCTGGTGGAAGCGGGCGGGCGATGCGTCGGGCGTGTGGAGCATGCTGATCGGCTACGGCGTGTGCATGTTCTTCCTGATCACCACGGAGTTCTACGGGCCGGCTCTCAAGTCGATGCTCGGCGACGCCGTGACGATCGTGAACGCGCGCGGACGCCAGGTCGCCTATATCTGGGGCATCAACAACATCTCGGTCGGCATCTTCGGCATCCCGGCGGCGTTCATCGCCCAATGGGTCGCGCAGAAGTTCTCGGCCGAGGCGAGCCCCGAGATGCAGGACTTCATCGACTCCATCCGCGTTCCGGCCGGCGACGTCAGACTCGCCCCCGGCATGGCGGCCAAGGAGTAAAACCAAAACCGCCCCGGCGACGGGGCGGTACCTTCCTGGGGCGGGGTCTTCGGACCCCGCCTTTTTCTTTTGCCCCTGCTTGTTTGAATGGACAGGCCGCGCGCGTTGCGGCATTCACGAAGTGCGATGACCGACAGTCAGTTCTTCCTGAATTATCCCGTGTTCTGGATCGTCAATTACGGCTTGGCGATCGTCATCTGGTCGTGCGTCGGCCGCTTCATGCTCGCCTTCTTCGTGCCGTCGATGCAGCCGACCAATTACATCTGGCGCGCCTTCGTGGCGCTGACGGAATGGGCGGTGATCGCGGTGCGCTACATCACGCCCGCCTTCGTGCGGCCCTTCATGCTGGTGCCGATCGCGGCGTTCTGGCTCTTTCATATCCGCGTCGTCGCGTTCCTGGTCATGTGGCGCTGGGGCTTGGTGCCGCCGATCGGGGCGGGGGGCTGAGCCGCCATGGAACGCCATCAAATCTTCGCGCTGATCCTGGGCCTGTCGGTCGTCAACGGCATGTTCTCGCCCTATCTGGACCTGACGATCGCGCTCGCCCCGATCTGGGTCCCGTCCTGGCTGCCGGACAACCCGTCGCTGCTGTTCTATTTCGCTTCGCTGCTGACCGCCACGACCACGCTGCTGCTGTCGGGCGTGCCGGCCGGATTGGCCGAAGGCGCCGTCCCCAGCCTGCGCAATTCCAATACATCGCTGTGGATCTGGGCCGGCGGCGCTCTCGTGCTGACCATTCCGGGAATCCTGCGTCTGGTCTATCTGATCGCGGCTTAGCGGCCGCTGGCCTAAGCTCTGCATAATCTCGACGGTGATAGGCTGGGGTTCCCTTTCCCCCGGCCGTGCGCGAGAGACGACGTGCAGGAGATCGAACATATCAAAGCGGCGGCGATGACCTCGATCGGTCGCGCTTGTCTGTTCACCTTGCTGGCGGTCGGCACGGTGATGGCCGGGCTGACCGCGTGGCCCTATCTCGCCTTCAAAAGCGGCGCGATCCTGACCACGCTGCTGGCGATGATCCTCTCCTTGCGCGCCACGCTGATCGATCGCCAGGACATCAAGCGCACCGAAACTTGGTTTCTGCTGCGCGAACGCGACGAAAAGCTCGACGAGCGCGCGCGGCGCGTGATCGCCGGCGTGCTGCGGGAAACCTACCGCACGCTGGCGCTCTACGCGGCCCTGCTCGCCTTCGGCTGCTGGATGTTCGCCTTCGCGGCGCTACTGGTGCTGCCTCACGCCGTCGTCACGCCGCGCACGCTCGTATAGATCGAATAGAGCGAGTGGCTCGCCGCCATGAACAGGCGGGTGTGATACTTGCCGCCGAAGCACAGATTGGCGCAGCGTTCCGGCAGATCGATATGCAGGATCGGCATGCCGTCGGGCGCGAAGACGCGCACGCCGTCCAGCCCCTCGCCCATGCCCCAGCCCGCCCACACATTGCCGCGCTCGTCGCAGCGCCAGCCATCGGGCGTGCCCAATTCGCCGCAATCGGCGAAGGGGCGCTTGTTGGTCAGTTTGTCGCCGACCACGTCGAACACCCAGGTGCGGCGCGGGCGCGAGGCGCTTTCGACCAGATAGAGTTGCTTCTCGTCGGGCGAGAAGCAGAGGCCGTTGGGGCCATCCATGCCGTCCGCGACGACCGTCAGCTTCCCGGTCGCGGGATCGAGGCGATAGAACGCCATCGGAAGTTCGCTCGGTGCCCGTTCTCCTTCGTAATCCGACAGGATGCCGAACGCGGGATCGCTGAACCACACCGAGCCGTCCGACTTCACGACCACGTCGTTGGGCGAGTTGAGGCGCTTGCCCTCGAACTTGTCGGCGAGCACGGTGATCGTGCCGTCATATTCGGTGCGCGTGACGCGGCGGGTGAAATGCTCGCAGCTCACGAGGCGGCCCTGGCGATCGCGCGTGTTGCCGTTGGAGAAATTCGACGGCTTGCGGAATTCCGAGACGGCGCCGGTTTCTTCGGTCCAGCGCAGCATGCGGTTGTTGGGGATGTCCGACCAAACCAGATAATGCCCGTCGCCGAACCAGACCGGGCCTTCCGACCAGCGCGTGCCGGTGTGAAGCCGCTCGACCGAGGCGTTCATCGGGATAAGCCCCGCACCCCGCGGATCAAGCACGCGCACGGAAGGATCGGGATAGCGTTCGGACGGCGTCCACATGATGTTGCGTTCCCCCTGGATTTTCGTTCGGCTTATTTGGCGCGAAGCGGCCCGCACGCGCAAGCGCGACGCAAACCAAGCCCCGCGCCCGGCTCCGGTGGGCCCGGCAGGATTCGAACCTGCGACAACACCGTTATGAGCGGCGCGTTCTGACCGCTGAACTACGGGCCCGCCGGAACCGGCGGCACCGGTTTAGCCGGTTTGGCGCGCGCCGCCAACCGGTGTGGTTAACGGCCCAGATAGCGGAGAAACCGAAACCGGCACTTAGCGGAGCTGTTGGATCGTGACTGTGGCCGGCGTCGTCGTCGGCGGCGTCAGTTCCCGCGCATTCGAGCCCGTCGGCCGGCCCATTATGCGTGTTTCCATCGCCCGTGTTTCGCCGAAAGCGATCAGCGCGGCACGCGCGCCATCCGGCGACGCGCTGATAGCCAAGCTTCGCTTCTCGGGATTCCGGCCGTCGAAAACGAGATCACCGACATAGACGACTTCGTTGGCGCGCGCCGAGAAAATCGGCGTGTCGGGCGTAACAACCGGATCGATTAAATCGGTATGAGAATATGTTTCGCGAGCGGGCGAGAATACATAGGTTTCGCGCGAATTGACGTTATAGGCTCGCTGAAACGAGACAAGATAATATCGAACGCCAACGTTTATTTGGATGACGCCGTAGTTTCCGGGCGGCATCCGCAGAATATGGTAATCGAGTTCATCCTCGGCCAAGGTCAAGCGCTGACCAAGCGGCGCCGTGCCAAAGAATCCGATCCAGGACTGCGTCGCGCGTCCGTCGACTTTTTTACCCTCGGCGCCCGCGATCGTGTAGCCGAACGTCGGAACCCCCATCCGGCGCAGCCCGACAACGACGATCGCCTGGTTTTCGAAGTTCGGCGAATAAATCAACGTCCCCAACCGGGCCGTCTTGTTCGCCGGCTGCATCGAGCTATCGCGCTGGACGCACGCGCCGAGCATCAAAAGTGCCGCTATCGCGAGGCAAACGCTCCACAGACGGCGAGATTCAATCTTTGGCATGGTGCGATTTCCAACTCTCTTGCTGCGCGCGGTCCAGTCAGTCAATCAACCCGTCGGCGCGCAACTGTTTCGACAGCATCTCCCAATACTCGCCTATCACATCGCCGCGCGCGCCATATGCCGGCGTCGCAACGACGCCGCCGCGTTGGGTCCAACGCACTTGGCGCGCACGCGTATCGTAAAGCGTCGTCGCCAGAGTGATGTCGATGCGGCAAGCGCGCCCAAAAAACCCGCCGCAGTAAATATTCGACGATGCCGGCACGACGATCAGCGCGTATGGATCGGCGTAGGGAAGCTGCAGGATCTGGGCAACGGCAAATGGATTGGAAAGCGGCTCGGGCGATGGCGCTATCGAAATACGCCGATAGAGGCCGTCTTTTTCGAGCAATGTGCGAAAGCCCGACCGAACTTGCTCTTCGAACGCCTTCGAAGCCTCCGAAAGCATCTTGTCGAGATCGATCGAACTGACCGGGCCGGCCGTGCTGTGCCCGCTCACCGGCAGCGGCAATCGCGTCAAATACACGACCTCGAAACCAGCGACCTTTTCGGCACCGGGCAGAAGCCTCCCCTGGTGAACTTCAGGAGCGCAGCCGCCCAGAAAGGCGACCGTCGCGACGCAAAAAATCGAAAGAAGCCGCCGCCCCATAACGCCCCCGATTCACCGGATTTGATCCGGAGTATAGGGGCGTCGGAGCGAACTCCGCAACCTAGTCGAGAGCAGCCCTTCCGACAGCGTCGCGAAGGTTGCCGAGACCCGGCTTACGTATCGAGGAACGAGCGCAGCTTGCGCGAGCGGCTGGGGTGCTTGAGCTTGCGCAGCGCCTTGGCTTCGATCTGGCGGATACGCTCGCGCGTCACGTTGAACTGCTGGCCCACTTCTTCGAGCGTGTGGTCCGTGTTCATGCCGATGCCGAAGCGCATGCGCAGCACGCGTTCTTCGCGCGGCGTGAGCGTCGCCAACACGCGCGTCGTGGTCTCGCGCAGATTGGCCTGGATGGCCGCGTCCACCGGCAGGACCGCGTTCTTGTCCTCGATGAAGTCGCCCAGATGCGAATCTTCCTCGTCGCCGATCGGCGTTTCGAGGGAGATCGGCTCCTTCGCGATCTTCAGGACCTTGCGGACCTTCTCCAGCGGCATGCCGAGCTTCTCGGCCAATTCCTCCGGTGTGGGCTCGCGGCCGATTTCGTGCAGGATCTGACGGCTGGTGCGCACCAGCTTGTTGATCGTCTCGATCATGTGCACGGGGATGCGGATCGTGCGCGCCTGATCGGCGATCGAGCGCGTGATCGCCTGACGGATCCACCACGTGGCGTAGGTCGAGAATTTATAGCCGCGGCGGTACTCGAACTTATCGACCGCCTTCATCAGGCCTATATTGCCTTCCTGGATCAGATCCAGGAATTGCAGGCCGCGATTCGTGTATTTCTTCGCGATCGAGATCACGAGGCGGAGGTTCGCCTCGACCATTTCCTTCTTGGCGCGCGCGGCTTCGCGCTCGCCCTGCTGGACTTGGGCGACGGTCTTCTTGAACTCGGCGATCGGCAGGCCCGAACGTTCGGAAATTTCCGACACGTCCTTGCGCAGCTGCTGGACCTCGTTCTTGTACTTGATCGTGAATTTCTTCCAGCCCTTGCCGGTCAGGCGCGAGACGCGCCCATACCAGCGCGGGTCGACTTCCTTGCCGTGATACTTCGACAGGAATTCGTCGCGCTTCACGCCGCATTCTTCCGCGTAGCGCAGCAGGCGGCCTTCGGCCTGCACGAGCTTGCGGTTGAGGTCGTACAGCTGATTCATCAGCTGCTCGATGCGGATATTGTTGAGATGCACCTCGCCCATCATTCCGATGAGCTCGGATTTGAGCTTCTGGTAGTGCTTCTCGGAAACCGGGCTGAACGCCTTGCCCGCATGCAGCGCTTCCATGCGCTTTTCCTGCATGCGGAACTGGCGCTTGTAGACGGCGGCGAGCGTCTCGAGCTTTTCGAGAACGGCGGGCTTCAATTGCTGTTCGAGCGCGGAGAGCGAGACGTTTTCCTCGCCCGCGTCGGCGTTCTGCGCTTCGGCGTTTTCGCCGCCCTCGGCAGGCTCAGCACCCTCTGCGGGTTCCGCACCTTCGGCGGGCTCGGCGTCGTCCGCCGGCGGTGCGCCCACGACCGGCATGCCCGGCACGCCCGGCACCAGAGCCACGCCCGAACCGCCGGGTCCGCCGCCATTGGTCGCGTCGAGATCGATCACGTCGCGCAGCAGCATCTTGCCGTCGACCAGCGCGTCGCGCCAATGCACGACCGCGCGCATCGTCAGCGGGCTTTCGCACAGCGCCGAGATCATCTTCTCGCGGCCGGCTTCGATGCGCTTGGCGATGGCGATTTCGCCTTCGCGGCTCAGCAACTCGATCGAGCCCATTTCGCGCAGATACATGCGCACGGGATCGTCGGTGCGGCCGATCGAATCCGCGTCGATATTGCCGCGCTTGCTGGTTTCTTCCTCTTCCTCTTCGGCTTCCTCGCCGCCGACCTTGGCGGGCACGGGCGCCTTCTGATTCGCGGCGACGGGTTCGCCGCCTTCTTCGGCGTCGGCACCTTCTTCGGCGGCGGGCGCTTCGCCCGTTTCGTCGTCGCCTTCTTGGCATTCGACGACGTTCACGCCCTGCTCGGACAGCAAGGCGAGCGTGTCTTCGATCTGCTCCGACGACACTTGGTCGGGCGGCAGAACGGCGTTGATTTCATCGTAGGTGACGTAGCCGCGCTCGCGCCCGCGGGCGAGCATCTTCTTGACGGCGGCGGCGGTGACATCGAGGAGCGGCGCGTCGGGGGCCTCGTCGCGCGGGGGGACGGCGGCGGGGACGGGCTTAACCTTGGACGTCATATGGCTTCGACCTCGGGGCGGATCAGTTTCCGCCGAATGAACATCGCGTCGCGCGTCACTTCGCACCGCGTCACGTAGCACCGAACGCGTCGTCTTCGTCGCCGAACGCGCGACTGTGAAGGTCGCGCAGTTGCGCCGCCAACGCTTCGATCCGGATCACGATCCCGGCCTCATGCGTTTCGGCATATTCCCGGACGGCGGGGTGAAGCTCCGCTTCGACCCGCGACTGGGAGAGCAACGACAAGACGGAGCGAAAGCCCGCCCGCGCTTCGTCTTGCGACGCGCTCGGACCTGCAAATGCCCCGTGTTCGTAAGAGCTTGGCTTCGTAAATCGCACGACTTCCGCCGCCAAACCCATGCCGGATAAGTGGGCGATCAACCCCTCCGAGTCAAGCGGAGACTGGGCTGCAACACACTCATGGGCGTAGTCAAGAATCACAGCCCTCACTTGGGCGGCCGCAGGATCGGAAAACCCAATCTCCGCAAAGGCTTCCGCGTGTTCCCACAGCAGATCCGGGTGGAAGATGTTGGCGGTCACCAGCACGTTCTGCGCGCGCCGGACCAGGATTTCGGGGTTTCCCGTGGTCCGCAGGCCGAAATCGCGCGGACCGACGGGGCCTTTGCGGCCCTTTCCGGGTTTTCCGCGAGCGCCCTGCTGAAGCCCACCGGCATACGCGGTAAATCCTTGCCGCACCGGCTCCGGCCGCCCCAAGCGGCGCAGCCGGTTCCAAACCCACTCGTTCTCGTAGGCTTTTTGGACCGTCTTGTCGGCGATCCGCGCCAAGCGCGCGCGCAACGCGGCGTCGAGGGTGGCGCGCCGATCGGGCGTGTCGATCGGGCCCTTGGCGAGTTCGCTTTCCCAAACGACGTCGTCGATGCCCTTGGTGCGCTCGAGCAAGCGCTCGAACGCCGCCGCGCCGTCGCGCTTGATAAGGGAGTCGGGATCGTCCTCCGCCGGCAACACGGCGAAGCGCAAGGCGCGGCCGGGCTTGAGCAAGGGCAACGCGGTCTCGGCCGCTTTCAGCGCCGCGCGCTGGCCGGCGGCGTCGCCGTCCAAGCACACGACCGGTTCCGGATGGATGCGCCAGAGCGCTTCCATCTGCTCCTCGGTCAGCGCCGTGCCGAGCGGGGCGACCGCGCCGACGAACCCCGCCTGATGGAGGGCGATCACATCCATATAGCCTTCGGCGACCAGCGCCGTCGCCTTGCGCTCGCCCACGCCAAGCCGCGCCTTGTCGAGCGCGTAGAGATTGCCGCGCTTATGGAACAGCGGCGTATCGCGGCTGTTGAGATATTTGGGCTTGGAATCGTCCATCACGCGCCCGCCGAAGGCGATGACGCGCCCGCGCCGGTCGGTGATCGGGAACATCACGCGATTGCGGAAAAAGTCGAACGGCTCGGGCCGATCTTCGGGCTTCGCGATCAGCCCCGCTTCCAGCAGCATCGCCTCGTCGTAGCCGCGCAGCTTCAACGCGGCGGCGAGATTGCGCCAGCCTTCGGGCGCGTAGCCCAAACGGAACCGCTCGATCGTATCGTCGCTCAAGCCGCGCCCGTGCAGATACGCCAGCGCCGCGCGGCCTTCGGGCGCGCGCAGTTTTTCCTGATACCAAACGCAGGCCGCTTCGACCGCGTCGCCCAGCGTTTTGGCGCGCTCGGCTTTTTCGCGTTCGGCCGGGCCCATGCGCGGCACGTCGAGCCCCGCCTCGCCCGCCAATTTCTCGATCGCTTCGGGAAACGACAAATGATCGGCGCGCATCGTGAAGCCGATGACGTCGCCATGCGCGCCACAGCCGAAGCAGTGGAAGAATTGCTTGTCGTCGTTGACGTAGAAGGACGGCGTCTTCTCGTTATGGAACGGGCAGCACGCCTTGTATTCGCGCCCCGCTTTGACGAGGCGCGTGCGCCGGCCGACAAGGCTCGACAGCGTCAGCCTTGCGCGCAGCTCCTCGAGAAAAGCCGGGGGAAACGCCATCGCCGCGAACGCCCTTCAAATCGGAGCGCCGCTTTTATCCCCATGATTCACAAGGCGTAAAGCAGGCGCTCGAAGGGGCAGCAATGTAGGGCCGCCGGGCCGCCTGATCAACCGCCCAGCAGGCGTTTGACGGTCGCGGAGGCGAGGCCCAGATCCATCTGGCCGGTGAATTTCGCCTTCATGGCGCCCATCACCTTGCCCATGTCCTTCACGGACGTCGCCCCGGCGGCGGCGATTTCTTCCTTCGCGGCCGCTTCGATCGCCGCGGCGTCGAGCTGTTTGGGCAGGAAGGTTTCGAGCACGCCGATTTCCGCCTGCTCCTTCGCGACCAATTCGGGCCGCCCACCCTTTTCGTACATGACGATCGAATCGCGGCGCGAAGCGATCAGCTTCTGGATCGCCGCCTGCAATTCGGTATCGGGAATGCCGTTGGGATTGCCCAGCGCGCGCGCGTCGATATCGCGCTTCTTCATCTCGGCGATCGCCATGCGGATCGTGTCGGTGCGCACCTGATCCTTGGCCTTCATCGATTCTTTGAGGGCGTCGGTGAGTTGCGTGCGAAGCGACATGGGCATTACTCCGTCAAAGAAAAATCAGGCCGAAGCGAGACCGAACGCGGTCTTGCGCAGAACTTCGTCGGCGCGCGCCCACACCGCATCGCGCCACGCGGCATCGGCGGGGGCGAAGGCATCGCGCATTTGCGTTTTGATGCGCCGGCTGTCTTCGCCCGCGATGTCGCCATGCAGATGCAGCCAATTATCGGCGCGGATCGCGTCGAGCACATCCGGCACGGGCAGCGTGCCGTATTCCAGCGCCACATGCGAGAATTCGGCGTGCGAAAGGAACCGCGCGAAACCTTCGCCATTGGTGCCGTGCAACGGCGGCGAGGTCGATGTGCCCATTTCGGGCGAGGTCAAATCGGCGCCATACCACGCTTGCGACAGCTTGCTGCCGGGATGCGTGGGCGGCAAACCGCAGATGATCTCGCCATAGCCGCGCGGCCCCAAGCCGGTATGGAAATCGACGATGCCGACGCGCTTGGACATATGCAGCCAATCGGCGAACAATGTGCGGATCACGCGATGCGACCAGGTGGGCGCATGGCCGCCGAAGAACACGCCGTCGGGATGCGTGTATTGGCCGGACGAGATCGCGCCCTGAAGGGCGAAATCGCCGTGACGCTTGGCGAACTCGGCGAGGATCGCGGCGCTGGCTTTGCGCGACGCCTCGGTCCATTCGTTCGGGCAGATCGCGTGGGCGAGGCGCTCGTAAGCCGGGTTCTCGGGATAGGGCCGGATATGGTCGACGAAATTGCGGTTGAGGTCGACATTGTCCTCGTTCACCCGGCGCAGCCAAGCGAAGCCGTGCGGATTGACGGCGTGCAGATGCAATTGCGCCACGTCCGGCGGAATTTCGCGCCACGCCCCGGTCGCGTACCACGCGGTTTGCGCGCCCGAGCC
>JAIUNH010000052.1 GCA_020161965.1 Pseudomonadota bacterium | reverse complement strand
GAAGCGGATCGGCAGTTTCAGGGTGAAAGGCGCATCCATCGGGAAATACTTTAGACTTAAAGCATCTACCCGGCAAGGCGCCCCGGATCAGCCCGGCGGCTGGGCGACCCAGCGGCGGAACAGCTCCTCCGACCCCGCAAAAGCGTGGATCGCGCGGGCGAGGCCCGGCTCCACCTCCGCCGGGCGAATCACCGCCATGCCCGACGGCGTGCGCGTCAGAATATCGAGCTTCATGCCGTGGCGTTCGGCGAATTCGGCCGCAATCGGGCGCATGTCGAAATTCAGGACGTCGTGGCACAGATAGACGCAGTCTTGCGTGGCCACCGCGCGCACGGCTTCCAGATCGCGGGCCAAGGCTTCGCGGGTATGTTCGCCGTCGATGAAGGCGAATTCGACCGGGCCTTTCAATTCGCGCGCGACCGTGGGGGCGACGCCGCCGGGCGAGGGGGCGCCGACCGCGTAGCAATCCAGCGCATTGCGCTTGGCGATTTTGTTGGTCAGGTGAATGCCCGAAACCGATTGCACATCCGCGCCGGTGTCGAGGCCGAGTATGCGTCCGTCGCGATTGGCGAGGGCGAGCGCGATCGTGCTCCAACCATAGGAATTGCCGATCACCAGCGAACGCTTCGGCCGCCACGTCGCGAACATGCATTCCAGCAGATAGACTTCCTGCATCGCGATGCCCAGGCCCGGCGTCAGCGATTTGCCGCCGCGCATGAACCAAGTGAACGGCGCCTCGGCGCTGTTTTTCAAATGCCAGGAATTGAGACCGGTCGAAATCTCGATGCCCTCGGCTTCGTAAAGGGCGATCAAATCGGGAATGACGGGCATCGGGGACTCCGCGAGGTTCGACCGATATTCTGGGTTGAGTTTCCGCGGGCGGTCAACGTCGCGCCTATTCGGTGATATCCTTAACGCCATGGCCGATTCCGTTATCGTCACCGGGTCCGACGCGAAGTATTTCCGCTATGCGCGCGACACGTTGCGCTCGCTGCAAGCGCTGCGCTTGGGCGGCGTGGCGCTGGCCATTCTCGATTTCGGGCTCGACGCCGAACAATGCGAATGGCTGACGGGCGAGAAGATCCTGCGTGTACCCGTCGGCTGGGATATCGAGCCCGGCAACAAGGACGCGGAAGTCGCGCGCATGGGCGATGGCTATCGCGCGATGACGTCGCGGCCGTTTTTGCCGCGCTATTTTCCGCAAGCCAACGTCATTCAATGGATCGACGCCGATGCGTGGGTGCAATCGGCCGAGGGCGTGACCGTGCCGATGGAAGCCGCGCGCCGCTACGGCTTCGCGATCGTGCCGGAACTGCATCGCGCCTACGCGCATCTCTATTCGGGCGGGCAGGCGACGCAAGCCATGCACCGCCAAGCCGCCGCCGCCTCGTTCGGTGAGGGCATCGCCAATGTGCTTGCCGCCAATCCGGTGTTGAATTCGGGTCTGTTCGCCGGGCGGCGCGACAGCCCCGTTTGGGCGAAGTGGCAGGAATTCGCGACCGCCGGCATTTCCAACGCCGCGAACAAATATACCGAGCAGATCGCGCTCAACCTCGCTTGCTACACGGTGCTCGGACGATCGGATTCCGACAGCGTTCAGTTCCTGCCGCCCGAATATAATTTCTGCTGCGGCTTGGCGCTGCCGATGATCGACCGTGAAGCCAAGCTCGTGCTCGATCCCAAATATCCGCACGATCCCGTCCATGTCGTGCATTTGGTCGGCATGAACCAGCGCCGCGAATTCGCCACGCCCGACGGCGGCAAGATCGAAACCTCGCTGCTCTATTCGGAATTGCGCGGATGAACCGCGAAGTCTTCTTCGAATTCCACCAAGTCGGGAATTTCGTGAAGGTCTCGGCGATCGACGCCGATAGCGGCCTGGAAGTTTCGATCATGGGCCCGGCCAACGCGGCCCCGGTTACGCTGCGGGCCAACGCCCTGCGCAAGTTGGAGGCCCAATTGCGCAAACAGGGCCTGGAATCTTAAAAACCGCGATAGCCCAATGGCTTGGGGGCCGATTGTAGCGCCCAAACGACATATGGTAGGTTCCCCCAGATTTTGGGGCTCCGGGACATTCCATGACAGAGACGATCGCGATCGCCGCCGACCATGGCGGATTCGAAATGAAATCCTTGTTGGTCAAGGATTTGGAAGCGGCTGGTCTGAAGGTCCTGGATCTCGGCACCCATTCCGCCGATAGCGTCGATTACCCCGATTTTGCGCAAGCGCTGGCTGCCGCCCTCAAGGAAGGGCGCGCCGCGCGCGGCGTGTTGCTGTGCGGTTCGGGAATCGGCATTTCGATCGCCGCCAATCGCCATCGCCATATCCGCGCGGCCCTCGTTCACGACGAGACGGGCGCGCGGCTGTGCCGTCAGCATAACGACGCCAATGTCGTCGTGTTCGGCGCGCGGCTGATCGGGATCGAGGTCGCGCGCGCGGCACTCAAGGTTTTCCTGTCTACGTCGTTCGAGGGCGGGCGCCACGAAAAGCGCGTCGCCAAGCTGGGTTGAAAGGGTCTAAGCACGATGTCTTCCGCTTCCTACGCCGAATTCGCCAAGGATTTCTTCGGAACGCCGCTCGCCAAGGCGGATCCCGAGCTTAAAGGCGCCGTCGATCGCGAGCTGGGTCGCCAGCAAGGCCAGATCGAATTGATCGCGTCGGAGAACATCGTCAGCCGCGCCGTGCTGGAAGCGCAAGGCTCGGTGCTGACCAACAAATACGCCGAAGGTTATCCGGGCCGCCGCTACTACGGCGGTTGCGAATTCGTCGACGAAGCCGAAGCGCTGGCGATCGCGCGCGCGAAAAAGCTGTTCGGCTGCAACTTCGCCAATGTGCAGCCCCATTCGGGCGCGCAAGCCAACCAAGCCGTGTTCTTCGCGCTGCTGCAGCCGGGCGACACGTTCATGGGCATGTCGCTGGCCGAAGGCGGCCACTTGACCCACGGCTCGCCCGCCAACCAGTCGGGCAAGTGGTTCAAGCCCGTGTCCTATGGCGTCACGCGCGACACGCAATTGATCGACTACGATCTGATGGAAAAGAACGCGCTGGAGCATAAGCCGAAGCTGATCGTCGCGGGTGGCTCGGCCTATTCGCGCCAGATCGATTTCGCGCGCTTCCGTGCGGTCGCCGACAAGATCGGCGCGATCCTGATGGTCGACATGGCGCACTATGCCGGTCTGATCGCGGGCGGCGCCTATCCCAACCCGCTGCCGCATGCCCATGTCGTGACGACGACGACGCATAAGACGCTGCGCGGCCCCCGCGGCGGCATGATCCTGTCGATGGACGAAGACCTCGGCAAGAAGATCAACTCCGCCGTTTTCCCCGGCCTGCAAGGCGGCCCGCTGATGCATGTCATCGCGGCGAAGGCGGTGTCGTTCGGCGAGGCTTTGCGGCCCGAGTTCAAGATCTACGCCCAGCGCGTGATCGACAACGCACGCGCGCTCGCCGCGCGTTTGGTGAAGCACGGTTTCGCGATCGTGTCGGGCGGCACGGACTCGCATCTCATGCTCGTCGATCTGCGCCCGAAGAAGCTGACCGGCACGAATGCCGAGAAGAGCCTCGAGCGTGCGGGCCTGACCTGCAACAAGAACGGCATCCCGTTCGATCCGGAAAAGCCGATGGTGACCTCGGGCGTGCGTCTGGGCACGCCGGCGGGCACCACGCGCGGCTTCGGCACGGCGGAATTCGAGCAGGTCGGCGATCTGATCGCCGAAACGCTCGACGGTCTGTCGAATTCCAATTCGGGCGACAACGCGGCGGTCGAAGCGCGCGTGCGCGAAAAGGTCGCCAAGCTGGTCGAACGTTTCCCGGTCTACACGAACGCCTGATAACGAAGAAGCAAGGAACAGGTTCCAATGCGCTGTCCGTTTTGCGGCCACGACGATACCCAGGTGAAGGATTCGCGTCCGACCGAAGACGGCGGCGCCATCCGGCGCCGGCGTTTTTGCCCGTCTTGCGGGTCGCGCTTCACGACCTTCGAGCGCGTGCAATTGCGCGAACTCGTGATCGTGAAGAAGAACGGCGTGAAGGAGCCGTTCGAGCGCGACAAGCTTTCGCGTTCGCTGACCCATGCGGTGCGCAAGCGCCCGGTGGAGCCGGAACGCGTGGAGCGCATCGTGTCGGGCATCCAGCGCCGTCTGGAAAGCTTGGGTGAGAACGAAATCCCCTCGACGGTCGTCGGCGAGATGGTGATGGATGCGCTGCGCACCCTCGACCACGTCGCCTATATCCGCTTCGCCTCGGTCTATAAGAATTTCCGCGAGGCGAAGGATTTCGAGGATTTCGTCGGCAAGCTCGGTGGCGACGACGACAACGACGTCTGACGCCGTCGCCCGCGTCCATATGGACGCGGCTTTGGCGTTGGCGCGACGGGGTCTCGGCAATACATGGCCGAACCCGGCGGTCGGCTGCGTCATCGTCAAGGACGGCATCGTCGTCGGCCGGGGTTGGACTCAACAAGGCGGACGCCCGCATGCGGAAGCGCAAGCGCTCGCGCGTGCTGGCTCGGCCGCGAAGGGCGCCACGGTCTATGTCACGCTCGAACCTTGTTCGCATCACGGCAAAACGCCGCCTTGCGCCGATGCGTTGATCGCGGCGCAAGTCGCGCGCGTGATCGTTGCGACCGGCGATCCCGATACGCGCGTCGATGGGCGCGGGATCGCGATGCTGCGCAATGCCGGCATCGCGGTCGAGCAGGGGCTGTGTAAGGAAGAGGCCGATGCGATCAACGCGGGGTTCTTCAAGCGCGTGCGCGAAGGCAAACCGCTCGTCACGCTGAAGCTCGCGGGCTCGCTCGATATGCGCATCGCAACGAAGACGGGCGAAAGCAAATGGATCACCGGCGACGCGGCGCGCGCGCGGGCGCATCTGATCCGTGCGCAACATGACGCGATCATGGTCGGTTCGGGCACCGTTCTGGCGGACGATCCGTCGCTCGATGTGCGTTTGCCCGGTTTCGACAACGCACGCAAAGTGCGCGTCGTCGTCGACGGACGCTTGCGCACGCCGCTGACGGCGAAGCTCGTGCGCACGGCCCGCGCGCAGCCGAGCTGGATCGTCCATCGTCCCGACGCCGAAAAACTTCGCGTCGCCGCTTTTGTCGAAAGCGGCGTCGAGATGCTGGCCGTCGAACCGGGGCCGGAAGGCCACGCCACACCCGACGCGATCCTTAAAGCGCTCGCCGCCAAGGGCGTCACGCGATTGATGATCGAAGGCGGGGCGCATCTGGCGGGTGCGTTTTTGCGTGCCGGCGCGGTCGATCGCTTGGCGATTTTCCGGGCGGGGCGGGTGATCGGCGGCGACGGCTTGCCCGCGATTGCCGCGTTCGGCGTGGCCGAACTGGTGAAAGCCCCCGGTTTCCGCCTGGAAACCCTTGAAATTATTGGCGACGACACGCTGGAAACTTGGGCGAAGGGCTACTAGGTTCCCCGCCATGTTCACCGGAATCATCGTCGACAAGGGCATCGTCAAGGCGCTGGCCCCCGCCGCGAAGGCGAGCGACACGCGCCTCGTCATTTCCACCGGCCTCGATCTCGCCGCCACCGAAATCGGCGCGTCGATCGCGTGCTCGGGCTGCTGCCTGACGGCGATCGAGAAGGGCCCCGACTGGTTCGCGGCCGAAGCCTCGGCCGAAACCCTGTCCAAGACCACTTTGGGTGCTTGGAAGATCGGCACGCGGGTCAATCTCGAGCCGTCGTTGAAGGTCGGGCAGGAGCTGGGCGGGCATATCGTCTCGGGCCATGTCGATGCGACGGCGAAGCTCGTCTCGGCCGAACCGGTCGGCGGCTCGCATAAGCTCGTCTTCGAAGTGCCGCCGGCTTTCGCGCGCTATATCGCGGCCAAGGGCTCGGTGGCGTTGGACGGCGTGTCTCTCACCGTCAACGACGTGACCGATATCGCGGGCGGCGGTTGCCATTTCGCGATCAACGTCATCCCGCATACATGGTCGGCGACGACGCTGGGCGATCTCGTGCCCGGCGACCTCGTCAACATGGAAGTCGACGCCCTTGCGCGCTATGTTGCGCGCATCCTCGGAAAATAGGTTCGATCTTGGCCAACCCGATCTCCGGCAAGCAGCGCGAAATCCTGGCCACCGGCCAGGTCGATCTCGCCTTCCTCTCCTCGATCGAGGACATCGTGGAGGACGCGCGCAACGGGCGTATGTTCATTCTGGTGGACGACGAGGGCCGCGAGAACGAGGGCGATCTCGTGATCCCCGCCCAATTCGCCACGCCGGAAGCGATCAACTTCATGGCGAAGTTCGGGCGCGGGTTGATCTGCCTCGCCATGACGCCCGAGCGTTGCGCGAAGCTCGGCTTGAAGCCGATGAGCCCCGACAACGCCTCGCGCCATCAAACCGCGTTCACCGTGTCGATCGAAGCGCGCGAAGGCATCACCACCGGCATCTCGGCGGCCGATCGCGCGCGTACCGTGCAGGTCGCGATCGATCCGTCGAAGGGCAAGGACGATATCGGTTCGCCCGGCCATGTCTTTCCGTTGATGGCGCGCGACGGCGGCACGCTGGTGCGCGCGGGCCATACGGAAGCGGCCGTCGATATCGCGCGCATGGCGGGTTTGATCCCGGCGGGCGTGATCTGCGAAGTGATGAACGACGACGGGACGATGGCCCGTCTGCCGGATCTGCTGAAATTCGCCCAGTTTCACGGGCTGCGCGTGGGCACGATCGCCGATCTGATCGCCTATCGCCGTAAGAACGACCGCATCGTCGAACGCGTGATCGAAACCGATTTCGACAGCGAATATGGCGGCGCGTGGAAAATGCACGTCTATGTCAACACCGCGTCCTATGCCGAACATATAGCACTGGTGAAGGGCGACGTGACCGGCGGCGAGCCGGTACCGGTGCGCATGCATGCACTGTCGGTGCTCGACGATGTGCTCGGCGATCGCGGGGCGGGGCGTTCGGAACAATTGCACGCCGCGATGCGTTCGATCGCGCAAGGCGGGCGCGGCGTCGTGGTGTTGATCCGCGAGCCGCGCGCCACCAGCCTCAGCGACCGCGTGCGCGCGCGCTTCGGCGACAAGGCCAATCCGGCCCAGATTTCCAAACAGGTGCCGCCCGAAGCGGGACCGCAATTGCGCGACTACGGGATCGGCGCGCAAATTCTGCTCGATCTCGGAGTGAAGGACATGGTTCTGCTGACCAACGCGCGCCGTTCGGTCGTCGGGCTCGAAGGCTACGGGCTCAACATCGTCGGCCATCGGGCGATCTGATGTTTGGTCGCGCGGATTTCACGGCGCCGTCGAAGGCCGATTTCCCGGGCGAGAAGCCCGTCATCCTGATCGTCGAGGCGCGCTTCTATGCCGACCTCGCGGACGAAATGGCGCAAGGCGCCATCGAAGCGATCGAAGCCGTCGGCGGAACGGCCGAGCGCATTGCGGTTCCGGGCGCTTTCGAAATTCCCGGCGCCATTGCGATGGCCGATTTGGCCGCGCATCAAGCCGGCGGCATGAAGCCCTATGAAGGCTTCGTCGCGTTGGGGGCCGTCATTCGCGGCGAGACGACGCATTATGATTATGTGTGCGGTGAGAGTGCGCGCGGTCTTCAAGATCTCGCCGTGCGCCGGGGCCTTGCCATCGGCTACGGCATCTTGACGGTCGAGAACGAGGAACAGGCCTGGGCGCGCGCCAAGCGCGACAAGGGCAATAAGGGCCGCGACGCCGCCAACGCCGCTTTGGCGATGGCCGCGTTCAAGCGCCGTCTGCGGCTGGCGCCATGACCGATACGACGAACGAAAACCACGGCGGCGGGCGCAAGGGGGCACGTACCACGTCGCGCCTCGCGGCGGTGCAGGCGCTTTATCAGATCGAATTCCGCGGCGAAGATCCCGCCACGACGATCGACGAGTTTCGCCGCTATCGTTTGAAGCCGGGTCTCGGCGGGCCCGATTGGGCGGCGGCCGATCCCGAATTCTTCAAGGCGATCGTGGAGGG
Source organism: Pseudomonadota bacterium (assembly GCA_020161965.1). Lineage (GTDB taxonomy): Bacteria > Pseudomonadota > Alphaproteobacteria > CACIAM-22H2 > CACIAM-22H2 > Tagaea. Next base: position 5,027 of record JAIUNH010000052.1, on the reverse strand, counting down.
CGCTTGGGCGCGCAAGCCCGAGATCGACGGTTTGATTTCGCCGGCCCTCGCCAAGAACTGGACTCTGCAACGCATTGATCCGGTGCTGCGTGCCGCGTTGCGCGCGGGCGTGTTCGAGATTTTGGCGCGCGCCGATATCCCGGCGCGCACGACGATCGGCGAATACGTGGAACTCGCTTACGCCTTCGATGCGGGGGCGGAAGCCGGATTCCTCAACGGCGTGCTCGACCGGATCGCGCGCGAGCGTCGCCCCTCCGAAATGGCGTAACGCGTCATGGCGCGGCGCGGCGAATTCGAAACCATCGCCGCGTTGTTCCGGCCGTTGACGCGGGGCCATCGCGCGGCGCTAAACCTTGTCGACGACGTCGCAGTCCTCACGCCCAAGCCGGGCAAGGATCTGATCGTCACGGCGGATCAACTCGTTGTCGGCATCCATACGCTGGGCGATGAGCCGGCCGCGACGGTCGCGCAAAAAGCGCTGCGCCGAAATCTCTCCGATCTTGCCGCCAAGGGTGCCGCGCCGCTCGGCTATTTCTTGACGATTGCACGGCCGAAATCGATCACCGATCGCTGGCTCGAAGGATTCGCCAAGGGGCTCGCGGCGGACGGCGAATTCTATCGCCTGCCGCTGCTGGGCGGCGATACGACCGCGACGACCGGGCCGTTTTCGGTCTCGATCACCGCGATCGGCGAAACGCCCAAGGGCAAGATGATCCCGCGCAGCGGCGCCAAACAAGGCGACGATATCTGGGTGACCGGCACGATCGGCGATGCGGCGATCGGGCTCGACGCGATAAGGGCGGGCAAAGCCGACGCTTATCTTAAGCGCCGCTATCGCATCCCCGATCCGCGCGTTGCCTTCGGGCCGTTACTGCGCGGGATCGCGCATGCCGCGATCGACGTCTCGGACGGCTTGCTCGCCGATCTCGGCCATCTATGCGCGGCATCCGGCGTTTCGGCTTCGATCGACGCGAACGCCGTCCCGCGTTCGGCGCAAGCGCGCAAGCATGGCGATCTCGTCCGCGCCCTGACCGGCGGCGACGATTACGAAATCCTGTTCGCGGCCCCCAAAGCGGCGGCGGCGGCGATCGTTCAAGCTTCCCGCAGGGCCAATGTTGCCGCGACTTGTATCGGTACGATCGCCAAGGGCAAGCGCGGCACCGTGCGCGTCGTCGGCGCGGAAATCCCGCAAAAACGCGCGGGCTTTACGCACTTCTAACCGCGGTCCATTATCGCGCCCATGATCCGTCTCGCCCGACTCCTGTTCTTGTGCGCAGCGCTGGCGTTCGCACCTTCGGCCTATGCCGAGGACGCGAAAGGCGAGGGCGCGCACGGTCCCGAAACCGGAAAGTTCGTTTTGCCGCGCGTGATCGTCGCGGCCATCAAGGGCGATCGTGTGCTGCGTCATTACGCGCTGCTGATGCGCTTGGAGCTCGCCACGCCGGCCGACGAGGACAAGATCAAAAGCAATCTGCCGCGCTTGCAGGACGCGTTCATCCTCGACCTCAACGAGGTCGCGGCGCACGGCGAAACTTTCGATCAGGAGCGTGCGAAGCGGCGCATGATGGCGTCGTCCACGCGCATTCTGGGCGACGCGCATATCGTGACCGACGTGGTGTTCGAACGCGTTCTCGAACGCAAAGTGCCCGCGAACTGAGATTTTCCCGATGACATCCGAAACGACGATCGACGAAGCGGCGCGTTCGCGCCGGAATGTGACGCTGCTGGCTTTCGCCCAGGCGCTGATGATGATCGGCACCTCGACGATGATCGCGGAAGCCGCCCTGGTCGGGCATATGCTGGCGGAGAACAAGGCGCTGGCGACATTGCCGATGGGCTTCATGCAGCTCGCCGCGATGCTGACCACGTTCCCGGCGTCGTATCTCATGAAATTGAAGGGCCGGCGCTTCGGTTTCGCCATCGGCACGGCGTGCGGCATCGTCGCGCAAGCGATCTGCGTCGCCGCCGTTCTGATCGGCTCGTTCCCGCTGTTCTGCGTCGGCGCCATGTTCAACGGCGTCTATAACGGCTTCGGCCTGTTCTACCGTTTCGCGGCGGCCGACGGCGCTTCCGGCGCCTGGAAAAGCAAGGCGATCTCCTACGTGCTCGCGGGCGGCGTGCTCGCCGGCATTTTCGGGCCCGAGCTCGCCAAGGCGACGCATCATTTGCTGGACCCGGTCCCCTTCGCGGGCTCGTTTGCGGCGTTGATCCTTGTCGCGATCGTGGCGCAGATCGTCGTGCAGTTCATCGACATTCCCGCCCCCAAGGGCGACGAGCGCCATGGCGCCACGCGGCCGATGCTCGAGCTTCTCGCCCAGCCCAAGGTGGTCGTGGCGTTGATCGCGGGGCTTGTCGCCTATGGCGGCATGTCGCTGGTGATGAACGCGACACCGCTCGCCATGATCGCCTGCGGCCATGCGTTCGAGGATGCGGCGACGACGATCCAGGCGCATGTGCTGGCGATGTTCGTGCCGTCGTTCTTCACCGGCACGATCGTCGCGCGTTTCGGCCTCACGCGCACCATGATGGCGGGGGCGGGGCTGCTCGCGGCCTCGGCGGCGGTGAACCTCGCCGGGATCAGCTTCGCGCATTTCTATGTCGGCTTGATCCTGCTCGGCGTGGGCTGGAACTTCCTCTATATCGGCGGCACGACATTGCTGACCGAAACCTATCGCCCGGCGGAAAAGGCGAAGATGCAAGCGGCCTACGATTTCATCGTGTTCGGTTCGGTCGCCGCGGCGGCGGCGAGTGCGGGCGCGATGCAGTACGCCTTCGGTTGGGATACCATCAACCGGTTCGTGCTGCCCTTCATCGTGCTCGCCTTCGCCGCGATCGCGTGGCTCGCCGCGAAAACGCCTGCGAAAACCGCCTAAAACCCGCCCATAAGCGTGGGCAGCCAGGTCGCGGTCCAAGGGAATATCACAACGACAAAAAGCGTCAGTACTTGGCAGAGCACGAACGGGATGACGCCCCGGCAGATATCGCCATAGGTCATCTCGGGCGGCGCCACGCTTTGCAGGAAGAAAATCGCGGGCGCCATCGGCGGCGTCAGGTAGCTCGTCTGGATGCAGACCAGCATCGCCACGCCGAACCATAAGGGATCGACGCCCGCCGCCTTCAACAAGGGCGCGAAGACGGGGACGGCGAGCAGCACGATCGTCACCCATTCCAGCACGAAGCCCATCAGGAACACGATGGCGAGCAAAATGGGAACGAGCAGAGCAGGGCTTGCGGTCGCAAAGCCCGCCATCTCGCGCACCAACGCGCCGCCGCCTTGGACGTAGAACATGCTGGAGAACAGCGTGCCGCCATAAACGATCGTCATCAGCATCGCGGTGATGATGATCGTGCGCCGCCCGGCATCGATGACCATGGCGATCGAGAAACGCCCGTGAAACGCGGCAAGCGCAAGCGCGCCGGCGGCCCCGGTCGCGGCCGCTTCGGTGGGCGAGGCGATGCCCATGAAGATCGCTCCCAGCACGCAAGCGACGAGGGCGAGGGTGGGGACAAGTGCCGTTGCCGTCACGCGCAGTTTTTCGGCGAGTGTCACGCCGGTATCTTCGACCGGCGGGCCGGCACTGGGATCGATCCAGCAGCGCAGCACGATCCACGCCATGAACAGCGTCGTCATCAGCACGCCGGGAATCAAAATACCGGCAAGCAGATCGGAGATCGGCACTTGCGCGACGAGGCCGTAGATCACCGCGGTCAGCGACGGCGGGATGATCGTGCCGAGCGAACCGCCCGCGCAAATTGTCCCGGCGATGAGCTGCTTGTCGTAGCGCGCGGCCATCATCGCGGGGATCGCCATCAGGCCGATCGTCACCTCGACCGCGCCGATGATGCCCGTGGCGGCCGAGAAGATCGCCGCCATCGCGATCGTCGCCAGCGCCATGCCGCCGGGCAAGCGGCCGAGCCACAGGCGCATCGCGCCGAACAGGCTTTCGGCGATCCCGGATTTCTCCAGGATATTGCCCATGAATACGAAAGCCGGAATCGCGGTGAAGGCGAAATTCGACGAGACTTCGATCAAGCGCCCGAACATCTGGCGACCGAGCGCGTCGCCGAAAAACGCGTAGCCGAATGCGGCCGAGATCACGATGAGGCCGAGCCCCACCGGCACGCCCAGGAACATCAGCCCGAACAGCGCCGGGAACATCCAGATCGCGAGATCGCCGATCATGTGCGCACGGCCTTGGCGTGACGAAGGCCGGTCAGCAGCACGTCGAGCGCCAAACCGATCGTGCCTAAGGTCAGCAGCGCGTAATGCGGCCAGACTTGGCGCCGCCACGGGCTGACGTCGTTCACCTCGGCATGGAGATAGGCGTTGAGCGCGCGGTCGAACCCGGCTTGCGCGATCCACAGCAGAACGGGCAAGGCGAGGGCGACGAAGAAGATCGCCAGGATCGCATCGCGCAGCCACGCGGGCATGAAGCGCGACATGGCGTCGACCGACACATGCGCCCCGCCGCGTAACGCCGGACCCGCACCGAACACGAAGGCCGCTCCGTTGGCGATGCCGACCATCTCCGGCGTCCACACCGTGGGCGATGCGAACACGTAGCGCAGCAGCACTTCGAGCAGCATCAGGCCGAGCGCCAACGCGCCCGCCACCATCGCGACGATAAGCCCAGCGTCGGAAAGCCTAGAGCCGATAGACGGCATTCGCTTCCCATTTATCCTGGAAGGCGAAGGTCGAATTCATCACGCGTTCGGGCCAGGGATTGCCCTGGGCGCCGGCCGCCGTCACGGCCTTGCGCGCCCAGTCGCGCGCCGCCGCTTTGATCTGCGCGACGAATTGGGGGTCGAGCGTGACGATCTCGGCGCGGCCTTTGCGGAATTCGGCCATCGCGTCGATGTCGAGGCGGCCTTTTTCGAGATAGGAATCGAAACTCGTCAGACGACCCGCCAGCAGAATGCGTTCCTGCAACGGCGCGGGGATCTGGTCCCATCGTGCGCCGCGCATGAAGGCGGTGAAGTAACCGCCGGGCAAATGCGCGCCGGGCACGATGATGTACGGTGCGATG
>JAIUNH010000051.1 GCA_020161965.1 Pseudomonadota bacterium | reverse complement strand
CTACCAGCTGATTCAGCACGTCAACGCGCGCATCAACAAGGACAAGAAGGCGGCCGAGGATCGGCGCGAGGTGGCCGACGTGCTCGGTCGCATCGCCAAGCTGCCCGACGGCCCGCTGCACAGCTTCCGCGTCGTCAAGCAGGGCGAGCTGCTCTCGTCGTCGTTTGCCGCCGAGAAGGAGAAGAAGGGCCACGGCAGCCGCCGCTACGCCAACAAGTCGCAGTTCTTCCTGTTCAACGACTCGCTCATTCGCTGCAAGAGGCGCAATCTGGTCGTCGACAAGCGCCGCTTCGAGTTCAAGGAGCGCTTTCCGCTCAGCTCGGCGTTCACGATTCAGAGCATGTCCGGTGGTGCCGCCGGCGCCGCCGCCAGCGCCGCCAGCGCGGCCGCCGCGGCGGCAGCGGCGGCGGCGGGTGGCGGTGGCGGTGCCGGCGCGACGAACTCGCCGACCGGTGCCGCGCACGCCGCCGAGACAAGCTTCGGCAGCCATATCTTCAACACCGCCCTCGTGTTCAAGAACGAGCCGCAATCCTATATCGGCCGTCCGCCGGGATTGACGACGCGATTGTTCTTAAGCCTGGGCGTGAACGCGCAGGACGCGTTCTGCCATCTGATCTATCCGGCCTCGACGCCGTGGCGGAAAACATCCGAGACCGTGCTGGAACTGCACGACGCGACCGGCACCAAGATCGCGGAGTCCGCATTGGCGATTCCCTGCTCGGGCTCGCGGCTGTGGCGCGTCAGCGAGCATTTCGGCAAGGCCGACATCGCGAAAGCCGCGAATGGCGGCTATGTGCTGATCCGCGACCGGACCTGCCGTTTGTTCGGCTATCACGGTCTGGCCGAGCCCGATGGGCGCTTCAGCCTCGACCACATGTTCGGCTTCTAGTGAAGCTTCTCTTCCTCTCGCACCAAGGCGATCTGGGCGGGGCGACCTCGGCGATGGTCGAGGGGATCGAAGCGCTGGTCGCGCGCGGCCATAGCGCCGAAGTGTGGATGCCCGATGCGGGCAGCATGATCGCGAAGCTCAACACGTTGGGCGTGGCGCATCGCATCGTCGATCTGCCGCTCTGGGCCAGCACCAAAGGCCGCAAAGCGTGGCGCTTGCGCTGGCGCACATGGCGCGCGACCGCACCCTTGGCCGCGATGCTGCGCGATGCGAAGCCCGATCTGGTCGTCACCAACACGATGGTGCTGGGTGTCGGCGCCCTCGCCGCCGAACGCGCGGGGCTCAAGCACGTCTGGTGGATCCACGAATTCGGCCGCGAGGATCATGGCCTCGAATTCGCGAGCGGCGATGCATGGGCGGCGGCGATCATGCGCCGCACCACATCGCTCGCCATCGTCAATTCGGATGCCGTTGCAGCGAAATACGCGGGCTTCATGCCCCGCGAGAAAATCGTCCGAATCTATTACCGGATCGATCCCACGCCGGCGGCGGATGCGCCCGATCTCGAACCCGCAGGCGCATTCCATCTTGCCTTGCCGGGCTCGCTTAACCCGCAAAAAGGCCAGGGCGACGCGATCGCGGCGTTGACGATCCTGGCGCGCGACAACAAACGCCCGCATTTGCATTTCTTCGGCGAGGGCGCGGAAGGCTATACGGCGCGCTTGCGTAGCGCCGCACGCGATGGCGGCGTGGAAGCGCAAACGCATTTCCACGGTCATGTCCGCGATCTGGGCGCGCGGCTCGGCAAAGCGAATGCCGTGCTGGTCACCTCGCGCAATGAAGCCTTCGGTCGCGTAACGGTCGAAGCCTTGCGTGCCGCCGTGCCCGTCATCGCCAGCGACGCCGGGGGCACACAGGAATTGATCGACGACGGCAAGACCGGTTTGCTCTACCCGCCCGGCGATGGTGCGGCCCTCGCGCGTCAAATCGCGCGCGTGATGGACGATGCAGCGTTTGCGGCAAGCCTCGCAGCCGCGGGGGCCGCGTGGGCGGGCCCGCGTTTCGGCGCGCAGGAATTCGCCGAAAATCTGGAAGCCGCGTTGACGGGCGCTTAAGCGACCAGCCCGTGCCGCGTTTGCATCGCGGCGGCGAGGCCGAAGCTTTCCTCATAGGCTTCGCTGGCCAGCGATAGCGGGTCGGGAAACGGCAAGCGCAGATCGGCCCAGGCTTGGCCGTCGGTGATGTCGAGCTCGCCGCCGAATTTGCGTGCGATGCGGCGCATCGGCCCGTTGTCGAGCAGACACACCATGCGCAAACGCCGGAGCATCCGGTTGCGCGCCAGCACGATCACGCGGCGCAGGAACTCGCTGCCCAGACCTTCGTCGCGGCGCGCGGGCGCCACCGCGACGGCGAACTCGCCCTCGCGCGACAGATCGCCGGGACCGGGCAGATGCAATTCGGCCGTGCCGATCAGATTTGCGCCGTCGAAGCAGCCGACGATGGCCGCACGCCGCCAATCGATGCCCGCGACATAGGCGCGGATTGCTTGGTCGGAGACCGGGGCCGAAAACCGCGAGCGCCGGTCGCGCGAATCCAACGCGACCAGATGCGCCGCCAGCGCCTCGGCATCGAAGGAATGTAAACGTCGGAAGTAACGCATCTCGCCCGGCTCCCTCGCCAAAGAATGGGAATCGGACGTTTCGCTCCACCGGCGGGGGATGACCGGGGCGCCCATGTTCGAAGACGGGTCGCCCGACGCGGTCACGCATCCGGTATCGGCACTATCCCCCTACCCCAGCCCGGGGTCAAAGGCCTTTTGTGCAATGCAGCAATGACCCCTAATTCGGGAATAGAACCGGGGTGTTGGCGAAAGCCAGCTCGTGGCGCGCGCGCCATTCCGGCTTCACGTAATTGACGATGATCGACTTCCGAACACCGTCGATCCGGCGCTTTTCGAAGCCGTGCCAGGTGTCGTCGCCGGGCACGAAAATCAGCCCGCGTCCGAAGCCGAACGGGGCCGCCCCCAGATGGCGCTTTTCGGTATCGTAGATATCCGTGCCCATCGCCGGATCGTCGCCGAGATAGACCAGCATGGTGAACAGCTTGGCGCCGATATCGGTGTGCGGCTCCAGCCAAAATCCGTCGCGATCCTGGCAATATTCGATGCGCAGGCTCGCCCCTTCCAAGGGTGCGCCGGTCGCCTCGGCCAGCATCGCCACCGTCTCGGGCGCTTGGAAAGTCTGCGCGACCGCTTGGCACGTGCCGTCCCACAAATTGCCGGGGGCGAAAAAGCGGCGGCTCGAGTTATGCGTCTCGCGCCGTCCTTGCGTGTCGCCGATCTCCGCCGGTGCGGCGGGCAGTTCGGCGAGGGCGTGCAGCGTTTCGTCCGGCAGCGCATCGGTCAGCAGCCAATGGCGATACGGCGTTTCGCGGATGCGCGCAGAGGCGAGGCTGGCCGCGAAAGCGTCGGCGATCTTGACGGTGCAGATGTCGAGGACGGGCATGCCCCTTCCTTCGCCCGCTTTGCTCGCCGCCGCTTTGATCCAGCGCAATCGCCGCCGCGACACGCCGTCGCAGTTAGAAGCGGAAATAGATGAAGGCCGGCGGCGCGTCGCTGTTGAACATCACGATCACAAACGCGGCGACGCCATAGATCGCGGTGCGTGCGCGAACGAGGCCGATCGGATTGGGCGTATCGGGTTGCAGCGTCGCGACGACTGTGGCCGCGATGCCGAAGACCGTGGCGATTGCGGCACAGTACAATGCCACCCGCCCGGCAATACCCCCTCGCGCGATCCCCATGGCCGACTGTTTAGTCGACCGGCGGAATCGGCACAAAAAAAACGCCCGGTGCAATGCACCGGGCGAGTTGAACAGGGAGGCTTCACGTCTGGGAGACGTAGGGTTCAGAGAACCCCGCCCACTCCGAAGAGAGGGCCCTTCGGCAAGGGCGCTAGGTGCGCCGCAAAACCGACAAGACAAACATAGGGACTAAACTGCTTGAAAAAATGGCAAAAATGGCATGGAAGGCTTGCGCGCTTCGCATGACCACCTAAGCCATTCTCTGGAAAAGCGATTTTGTTGTTTTTTGACCCAAAAACCGCGTCGATTTTCGCCGCAGCGCACAACGAACAACCCGCTACCGCCTAGGCGGTAACCGATTAGAACTGGGATTCGGCAACCTTTTGCACAAGGTAGTCGCGGAACACCGCGATGCGCTTGGAACTGCGAAGCTCCTCCGGATAAACGAAATACGCCTCGTAGGTCGGCCCTTCCAGCTCGGGCAGGATGCGGACCGCCTTCTCCGACTGGTTGGCCATGTAATCGGGGAAGCCGGCGATGCCGATACCGCTTTCGACCGCGCGCAGCAGGCCATAGACGTTGTTCACGCGCAACGTCGGCTTGCGCTTGCGCCCGCCGGTGGTCCCCGCCTCCAACAGCCAGTTCACGTTCGGGAAGGGCGGATTGGGATCGTCGCCATAGACGATCAGCTTGTGCTTATCGAGATCGGTCGCCGTTTTGGGCATGCCATGACGGTCGATATAGGCCTGGCTCGCGTAAGCGTGCACATGCACCGACAGAAGATGGCGCTGAATGAGATCGCCTTGCCGGGGCGGGTGCATGCGGATCGCGCAATCGGCCTCGCGCATGCCGAGATCGAGTTCGCGATCGTCGAGCTTCATCTCGACCTGCACGTCCTTGTATTGGTCGAGGAACTCACCCAGACGCGGTGCGAGCCACACCGAGCCGAACGCCACCGTCGCGGTGACGCGCAGCAAGCCCGTCGGCTTTTCCTTCGTCTCGGCGAGCTGGGTTTCGACCATCGCGAGCTTGGCGAAAACCTCGCGCACGGCGTTGTACAGCAACTCGCCCTGCTCGGTGAGGATCAGGCCGCGCGCATGGCGATGGAACAGCGGCGCCGATACCGAGTCTTCCAGACCCGAGATCTGCCGGCTGACCGCCGATTGCGACAGGTTCAGCTTGTCGCCGGCATGGGTGAACGACCCCGCCTCGGCGACCGCGTGAAACACCCTTAGTTTGTCCCAGTCCATCGGAACGTCGCTCCCTACCCTTCCGCCTTACTGCGCGGCCGCGAGATGGGCGCCTTCCTCGTGGGCGAGGAATTTCTCGGCCTCCAAGGCCGCCATGCACCCCATCCCCGCGGCGGTCACCGCCTGGCGGAAGATTTTGTCCTTCACGTCGCCCGCCGCGAAAACGCCGGGCACGTCGGTCGCGGTGGAATCGGGCTTGGTCAACAGATAGCCCTCCGCATCCATCACGAGTTTGCCTTTGAACAACGTGGTCGACGGCACATGGCCGATCGCCACGAACAACCCATCCACGGCGATCGACGACGATGCACCGGTCACGGTGTCCTTCAGCTTGAGGCCCGTCACGGTCGCGGCGGCACCGGGGATCGGCGAATCCACGCCCACGATCTCCTCGACCACCGCGTTCCACACGATCTCGATCTTCGGATTTTTCAGCAGGCGCGCCTGCATCATCTTTTCCGCGCGCAACGAATCGCGGCGATGGATCAGCGTCACCTTGCTGGCATGATTGGTGAGGTAGAGCGCTTCCTCGGCCGCGGTGTTGCCGCCGCCGACGACCGCGACCTTCTTGCCGCGGAAGAAGAAGCCGTCGCAGGTGGCGCAGGCCGAAACGCCGCCGCCGCGGAATTTATCCTCGCTCGCGATGCCGAGCCAACGCGCTTGCGCGCCCGTGCAGATCACGACCGTGTCGGCGATGTAGCTATCGCCCGAATCGCCCTTCGCCACGAACGGGCGCTTCGAAAGATCGATATCGACGATCAGATCTTCCAGGATCAGCGTGCCGATATGCTCGCACTGCTTGTACATCTGCTCCATCAGCCACGGGCCTTGGATGGCCTTTTCGAAGCCGGGGAAATTCTCGACATCGGTGGTGATCGAAAGCTGACCGCCCGGCTGCATGCCGCGCACCAGAATGGGCGACAAATTGGCGCGGGTCGCATAGATCGCGGCGGTGTAACCGGCAGGGCCCGACCCGATGATGAGAACCTTGGTGCGATGGGTCTGGGGCATGGAATCGGACTCCGCTATGCGTACAACGCAAACCTATCAGGCATGTTTGCGCAAGCCTAGCGGGTCCAAAAGAATTTTGAATCCTTATCCCCAGCCAAATCGGCGTTTGATTTCAAGGGCTGCGCGTTCGGTATCTCGGGGCGGATCGTAGCTCCAAGCATCCAGTCGCCCTTCGAAGGCGCGGGTCCGGCCTTGGCGGCGCATTTCCGCCTGAAAGGCGGCGATTCGTCCCGATTTGCCGTCCAAATCGGCGACCAGCACCGGTTTTCCGGTCGAGAGCGCCTCGCTGGTCATCGACACCGAATCCTCGGTCACGACCAGCACATCGGCCAGCGCCAGAATGCCGAGATAGGGATTGGCCCCGCCTTCCTCGGTGTCGTACGCGAAGCCGCCGAGTTCGCGCACGGTGCGCACCAGCTTCGTGCGCGCATTCGCATCCGTGCGGCGCGAAGTGGTCAACGCCAAACTCACACCCGACGCGGTGAGCTTACGTATGTTGTCATCGATGCGCGCCACCGCTTCGTCGGAGAAACGATAGCGCCGCAAGCCGTTCGAGCCGCCGAGAATGATTCCTGCGAGCGGACGCTTGAGATTCGCGAATGAAGCGCGCCATTCGTCGGCGCCGGCGCTAAGTTTTCCCGCCGTCACGTAATGCAGTGCGGCCTCGGTTTCGATGACGTTGGCGCCCTTCAAACCGTCATGCCAGGGCGAGATGACGGCATCGAGCCATTCGGGCGGCACGTTGGGCTTCTGCACATGGATGGCGACGACCTTGCCGCCCGAGCGGCGCTTCATCGCCACCCCGATCGGCGCGCAGCGCGAGCCGAGCGTGATCGCCACATCGGGCCAGGGCGGATCGACGCGCGGGCTGTCCGCTTCCAGCATGTCGAACGGATTGCCGGCCAGCAGCCGTTCCGGCAGCCAGCGATACGGCCAGCGGAATTTCACGTCTTTGAATTCGTAATCGAGCCCCAGCGCCTCGGCGAGGCCCCGGCATTGGGCCTTCATGCCGACTTGGCCGGGGCTGATGATCCAGGCGGTACGCGGGCGGTTCGTCATGGCGTGCGGTCCCTACCCCCCGATCGGGTTTCGCGCAATTTTTTTACACAGGGCTAGGCGCGTGGCCCGGCGATTGCTAACATTATTTCAATAACCCTGCTTATCGGACAGTAATTATGCGCGGCCACAAGCTTGACGACGTCGACCACCAGATCCTCCACGACCTTCAAGCGGACGGGCGGATGACCAATGTCGATCTCGCCAAGCGCGCGGGCATCTCGGCCCCGCCCTGCCTGCGCCGCGTGCGCGTGCTGGAGGAAGCCAAGATCATCCGCGGCTACCATGCGGAGATCGATCCCCATGCGTTGGGCTATGGCGTGACGGTGTTCGCCTCTGTATCGCTCAAAAGCCAGGCCGAAGCCGACCTCCGGGCGTTTCACGAACTGATCGATTCCTGGCCGATGGTCCGCGAGTGCCACATGCTGACCGGCGAGACCGACTTCCTGCTGAAAGTCGTCGCGGCCGATTGGGACGCTTACGAGAAATTCCTGACGACGCAGCTGACCGCAGCACCCAACGTCTCGACCGTCAAATCGGCGTTGACGATCAAAACGACCAAGCACATGCCCGGCGTGCCGATCGAGATCAAAGCGAAGCGCTGAACGCTAAGCGTTCCGGCGAACCCAAGGAATACGCGCCACCGGCACGCCTTCTTCGGCAAGTTCCTGTGCTTGTTCGTCGGTCGTTTCGCCGTAGATGTTTTTGTGGTCGCGCTCGCCGTAGTGCATCTCGCGCGCCTGCTCGGCGAAATCCTCGCCGACATTCTCGAAATTCTTTTCGACATGCTCGCGCAGCTTGGCGAGTTCCTTATGCAACTCGGCCGTCTTCGCGGTCGCCGGATCGGGGCCGGTGGCGGCTTGTGCGGGCGCCGATGCGGGCACGGCTTCGGCGGGCACGGGAACGCGCTTGCGCGACTTTTTGGTCCCCGCCAAACGCGGCGCCATCAGCGCCTTTTCGATTTTCACGTCGCCGCAAACGGGGCATTCGACCAGGCCGCGCTTGGCCTGGCGGTCGAACGACGCGCCGTCCTTGAACCAGCTTTGAAACCGGTGTTTCTTGCGGCACTGCAAGTCGAACACGATCATGAACGTTATTTGGCGCCCGCACGCCGGAAATGCAAGAGAGGGAAAATGAACCCCCATCACGCTTTGCAGCAGGTTTCGCCCTGGGTGGAGGCTCATGCGGGGCTGGTCGCCCTGGGCGGCACGGTCCTCGACCTCGCCGCCGGCGGCGGGCGCCATGCGCGTTATTTCGCTTGGCATGGGCGTAAAGTGGTCGCGGTCGACAAGGATGTCTCGGCGCTCGCCCATCTGCCCGGCGTGACAGCCATTCAGGCCGATCTCGAAGACGGCTCGCCCTGGCCGCTCCAGGGGCAAGTCTTCGACGCCGCGGTGGTAACGAACTATCTCCACCGGCCGCTCTTCCCGGATCTGTTCGCGGCGATCCGTACGGGCGGCATCTTGATTTATGAAACGTTCGCGCGCGGCAACGAAGCCTATGGCAAGCCCGACAATCCGGATTTCCTGCTCGATCCCAACGAATTGGTCGCGCGCACGCTGAACCAATTCGTGATCGTCGCGTTCGAGGATCGCTATGTCGATGCGCCGAGACCGGCGATCGTCCAGCGCATCGCGGCGATGAAGATCTAGCGCTTTACGGAGGCGGAACCTGGGCCGCGACCATCACGCGGTTCCAGGCGTTGATCAGGCCGATCGCGAAGCTGAGCTGCGCGATTTCCGTTTCGTTGAACGCTTCGCGCACGGCCTTATAGGCTTCGTCCGGCACGCCGCCATGCGAGATATGCGTCAGCGTTTCCGACCACGCGATCGCCGCACGCTCGCGCGCGTCGAAATCGGGCGTGTCGCGCCACGCGGCGAGCAGGTCGAGCTTGCGCTGCGAAACCCCGGCTTTACGCGCATTGGCGAGATGCAAGATGAGGCAATAGGCGCAGCCATTGATCTGCGACGCGCGAACCTGGGCGAGTTCGATCAGCGCGAGGTCGAGACCGCTTGTCTTGACCGCCATGCCGAGCTTGATTTGCGCGTCGAAGATTTCGGGGGCCAGAGCTTTCGGGTCGAAGCGCTTTTCCATGATCGCCCTCAAATGCCGTTATAGGCGCGGAACCATTCGACGAAGCGCGGCACGCCGTCGTCGATCTTCGTCTTCGGCTCGAAGCCCAGATCGCGGCGCGAGGCTTCGATATCCGCGAAGCTTTCGCGCACGTCGCCGGGCTGCATCGGCTGCTTGTCGAGGATCGCCTTGTGGTTCGTCGCGCGCTCGATCAGCTCGACGAAACGCATCAGCGGTTCGGAGCGATGATTGCCGAGATTATAGACGCGATGCGCCGCCTTCTTGTCGCCGGCGGCCGGCGGACGATCGAGGGCCGCGATCACGCCCGCGACGATATCGTCGACATAGGTGAAGTCGCGCCGCATCTCGCCGCCGTTGAACAGCGGGATGGGTTTGCCTTCCAAAATCGCCTTGGTGAAAATCCACAGCGACATGTCCGGCCGACCCCAGGGGCCGTAGACGGTGAAGAAGCGCAAACCCGTCGCGGGTACGGCGAAGAGATGCGAATAGGCGTGGCTCACCAGCTCGTTCGCGGCCTTGGTGGCGGCGTAGAGCGAAACCGGCTTATCGATCTTGTCGTCGACCGAGAAAGGCAGCTTGTCGTTGCCGCCATAGACCGACGACGACGAGGCGTAGACGAGATGCTTGATGTCGCCGCGCTGGCGGCACGCCTCGATGACGTTGAAATGGCCGATGATGTTGGTCCGGATATAAACCTCCGGATGCGACAGCGAGTAGCGCACGCCCGCCTGTGCTGCCAAATGCACCACGCGGTCGATCGACTTGTCGGCGAGTGCTGCGGCGAAGGCGCCGTCGGCGGCCAATTCGCCGCGCACCATGCGGAAACGCGCGTTCTTCCCAAGCTCGGCCGCGCGCGCCTCTTTCAAGCGCACGTCGTAATAGGGATCGAAATTGTCGAAGCCCACCACGTCTTCGCCACGCGCCAACAGCGCTTTGGACAGGTGGAAGCCGATGAACCCGGCGGCTCCGGTTACGAGAACGGTCATGGGCCCGTTTTCTATGGCCTCGCGCGCGCGAAAGCAACGGCGCAAACCGCGCCCACGAAGCCCAAAATCACATGGGCCGGGCGCGGCGCCAATTCGGGGTCGAAATTGGCCGTAAACACCATCCAGAACGGTGCGCCGAGCTTGACGGCGATGAACCCCGCCTCGGCGATCGGGACCAGCAACGTGGCCGCGATTCCCAGCGCCAGCGTGACCGCCCAGCCGGCTTGGCCCCGCGATTTGGCCACGCGCCAGGCCATCGCCCAGACGAACAGCCCGGCCGTGACTTGCGTATCGATCGCGTCGAGCCGCGCTTGCAGGAAGAAATGCACGATCGCCAGCACGCCCAGCGGGTAGACGAGCTTATGCAGCCGGCGCCAATTCTTGCCGCCCAGGCGCTTGATCATCCCGTCGGTCGATGTCGCGGCAAGGGCGGCAAGCCCCAGCAACCCGACGAAGCCGATCGTCAGGTAAATGCGCAGTACGATTTCCGAAGCGACGGTCGCAAGATCGTAACCCTGGCTCGCGACATACATCGTGAAATGCAAAGCGAGATAGGCGAAGGCGCCCACGCCGAGCATGCGGCGTACGAGCATCGCCGTCGGCCAATGCCACAGCGAACGCAGCGGCGACACGGCCAGCGACAGCATGAAAAAGCGCAAGCCCCAGGAGCCGAGCTGGCGCGTCGCCTCCTTCAAGGGCTGCCCGCCGAGCTGGCCGGTCGCCAGCGCATAAGCGACCCACAAGCCCGGCACGAACAGCGCCAGGAAGACGAATAGTTTCAGCGGGACGGTCTTTCCCGTCCGATCGGCCCAAGGGAATCGCACGGGCGAAGCTTAGCCCGGATCGATACCCGCTTGCCGCAACCGCGTTTCGAGATCGGCGACGCGCGCGCGTAGACCCGTCACCAGCTCGGCCACGTCCTCGGCCGGCAGCAATTGGGGAATATGCTGCGGGCAGTTGGTGTCCCAGGCTTCGATCTCGATCACGATCGCGCGTTGCGGCACGGCCGGATAATTCGGATCGGTCAGTCGATCCAGCAGCGCTGGGTCATCGGATACGACCCGCGCCCGGCCCCAGATTTTCACGCGGCGGCGATGGGCATAATCGGGCACGAAGACCAGCACGCGATCATTCTCGGCGAGATTGCCTTGCGAGATGAATTGCCGATTGCCCGAGAATTCGGCGAAGCCGAGATGCTTGGCGTCGATCGGCTTCAGGAATCCCGCCGGCCCGCCGCGATGCTGCATATAAGGCCGCCCGTCGGCCGACGCGGAGGCGATATAGATCGACCGCGTCTGCGCCAGGAACGCGGCCAGATCGGGCGTCACACTATCGCGCCCGCCTTTCGCCTGCTGGCGGGCATAGGAATCGGCCGAGCCGTCTTCCGCCTGGAAGCGCCGGACCGAATCCGTGAACGCGAGTTCGCCGTAATGCCGTCCCATCGCCGTCTTCCTCCTCGGCCGCCGAATGCCGCCGCACCGCAAACATGGGCCTGTCCCGGTTGATCCGAAATCGATAATATCGTGTTTCATTATTTCGATTTGAACATCAATGTCCGACCGTCTCGCCGAACTTGAGCTTTTCGTGGCGCTTGCCGCACGCGGCACGCTCGCCCCCGCCGCACGCGAACTGGGCCTTGGCCCCGCGCGCGCCAGCCGCTTGCTGGCGGCATTGGAGGCGCGGCTGGGCACAAGGCTCGCGCGGCGCACCACCCGTGCCTTGTCGTTGACCGAAGCGGGGCAGCGTTATTTGGCACCTGCGCAACGCGCCTTGGCCGAATTGGCGCAAGCGCGCGCGGCGTTGAAAGGTACGCAAGCGGGGCCCAGCGGCACGCTGCGCTTGACCGCGCCCACCCAATTCGGCGCGATCCATGTGGCTCCGCTCGCGGCCGAGTTGATCGCGGCCCATCCCGCCTTGTCGGTCGATCTGACGCTGGACGATCATGCCGTCGATCCGATCGCCGGCGGGTTCGACGCGACGTTGCGTATCGGCACGCCGCCGCCGGGCACGCTGATCGCACGGCGTATCGGCGAAACGAGGGTTCTCACCATTGCGTCGCCCGATTATCTCGCGCGCACGAAGCCGCCGCGAAGCCCCACCGATCTCGACGCCCATGAATGCCTCGTCTGGCGTGGCGCGGGCCGCACGGTCGCGTGGCGCTTTCGCCAAAATGGAAAACTACGCGAGCGCGTCGTGAGCGGACGCTTCATCGCGGACTCGCCCGCCGCAATCCTCGCGGCGGCGATTGCCGGGGCCGGCATCGCGCGTTTGCCCGAATACCAAGCGCGCGTGGCCCTCGCTTCGGGCAAACTCGTCGAGGTTTTGGGCGAATATGCACCGCCGCCCGCCCCGATCAGCGTGCTCTACCCGCCGCCGGGGCCCGGCCTGCCGATCCCGGCGAAACTGCGCGCCTTCATCGATCTCGCCATCGCGCGCTTGGCCGCACCGAAACCGGTGCTGGACAGGCGCGCCAAGGACCGCTAGCGTACCGGCCTTCATAAGGGGAGTTCCCGAAAGGTCATGCAACCGCGCGCGATCCGTATCGTCCGCTGGTCCCGTTGGTGGCGCTGAGCGCCAGCCAACCCTTTCCCCTTTTCTCCGCCCGTATTGGCCGTTTTGCGCTTCCTCGTTAGGGGAAGTCCGTCCGGCCGCCCCGTTTCCAAGGAACTCCCGCGATGCGTTACGACTTCACCACGCCCACCGGCCTGACGCTTTCGCGCGTTCGCCGCACGCTGCCTTACGACACGGCGTTGGACGGCTTCGCCGAAAAGCTCGACCGCACGCGCGGCGGGTTGTTCTCCTCCGGCGTCGATTATCCGGGCCGCTACGCGCCGGGCACGATCGTGATCGATACCGCGACCCGCTTCCTCTATCTGGTCCAGCCCGGCGGCAAGGCCCTGCGCTATGGCGTCGGCGTCGGCCGCCCCGGCTTCGGCTG
>JAIUNH010000050.1 GCA_020161965.1 Pseudomonadota bacterium | reverse complement strand
CTATGGCAAACGCTGCGTGGTTCCGGCCGCTATCGCCCCCATGGCGACAGCGCGAACCGAAACCGCCCATGGACTTCTGGACGTCGGATAGAAAAAACGCGACGACGCGACCGCGGCCGGAACATATCCGGCGTCGCGGGCGGCATCGTCGCGCATGGATTTCAAACGGTTCGCTTTAGCGACGCAGTTCGAGACGCTCGAGCAGCGTCGAGTAGCGCTTGGTGTCGGTCTTCTTGAGATAGTCGAGAAGACGACGGCGCTGGCCGACCATCATCAGCAGGCCGCGGCGCGAGTGGAAGTCCTTCTTGTGCGTGCCGAGGTGCTCGGTGAGCTCCTTGATACGCTCGGTCAGCAACGCGACCTGGACTTCCGGGGATCCGGTGTCGCCCTTCTTGACGGCAAACTTGGCGACGATTTCACTCTTGTGCGTGGGTTCGAGCGACATCGGTCATTCCTTTCGACCCTAGAGGTTGAACACGCGCACCGGACGGATTTCGTTTCCGTCGCTCGCGACCAGCGCCACCAGCCGCCCTTCTTGGAAGGCGGCAATCGGTTCGGCGGGAACGCGATCGATGCGGGGGTCTCGCAAAGCCCGGCCCTGTTTCAGGGCCGAAGCCTCTTCCGCGGTCACGGCCAGCACCGGGATGTCGTCCAGTGCGGTCTCGACCGGGGCGAGGGCCCCAAAGCGGGCGGGACTATGCCCAAACCCCTCCAGTCTTGCCAGTGAAATTGCCGATTCCAGCGTGAATTTGCCGACTCGCGTCCGGCGAAGTTCGATCACATGGCCGACCGTTCCCAGCGCCCCGGCGAGGTCGCGGGCGAGGCTGCGGACATAGGTGCCCTTGCCGCAGGTAACCCGGAACCGCGCCGTGTCGGTATCGGGCGATTCCAGGTATTCAAGTTTATGAATCAGTACCTTACGGGGTTGGAGGACGACCTCCTCCCCGGCGCGGGCCAGCTCGTAGGCGCGCTTGCCGTCGATCTTAATGGCCGAGAAGGCGGGGGGCAGTTGCTCGATCTCGCCCTCGAAGCTTGGCAGGGCCGCCCGGATCGCGGCTTCGGCCGGGCGACTGGGGCTGGTCGCGACGACCGATCCTTCCAGATCGTCGGTCGCGGTCGCCGCGCCCCAGCGCACGGCGAATTCGTATTGCTTGGTGCCGTCCATCGCGAAGGGGATCAGCTTGGTCGCCTCGCCGAGCGCGATGGGCAGCACGCCCGACGCCAGCGGGTCCAGCGTGCCGCCATGACCGCCTTTGGCGGCTTGGAAGAGCCAACGCACTTTGCCCAAGGCCTGCGTCGAACTCGGGCCGATCGGCTTATCCAGCACGACCCAGCCATCGACCTTGTTCTTTTGGCGCTTCACTTCTTCTTGCGCGCGCGCGGCTTCGGTGCGTCTTCCGGCGGGGCGATATCGGCCAGCACTTTCGGGTCGCGGAACGCCGCATCCATGCGGGAAGCGTAATCGAAGCCGGTATCGCGCTTGAAATGGATGTCGACGGCTTGGCGCAGATCGATGCGCCGCTGCACTTCGCCGCGGATATAGGCGCGCGCGCGCCCCAGGGCCGCGATCGTCTTGTCGGCGTCGATGCCGCCCAGCGTCGTGACGAACGCGGTCGCGTGTTTCAGGTCGGGTGTGGCGCGCACTTCCGACACGGTGATCGACTGCCCTTGCAAATCGGGGTCGCGGAAATGCGCTTCCTGCAACACCTCGACCAAAGCGCGGCGCACCGCTTCGCCCACGCGCAATTGGCGCTGGCTGGGGCCGGCCGGGCCTTCGTTGTTTCTGTCGAACTTGCCGCTCATGGCCCGGGTTTTACGCCGATTTCGGTGGTCTTGCCAATCGCTTGCCTTTGACCGATCCGGATTCGTTGTTAT
This sequence comes from Pseudomonadota bacterium, assembly GCA_020161965.1. Taxonomy (GTDB): domain Bacteria; phylum Pseudomonadota; class Alphaproteobacteria; order CACIAM-22H2; family CACIAM-22H2; genus Tagaea. The sequence goes on along the minus strand of JAIUNH010000050.1, from coordinate 11,499 downwards.
GCTTCCCTTGGTTGATCGTCTTTAAGGGGCAGTCGGCGCGATGTATCGCTATCTTGCATATGTAATCACCCTCGCTTTTCTGACGATCGGAACCGCCCAAGCGCAGTCGATCCATACGATGCCCATCGGCACCGAAGTCGAAACCAAGGTTCGCTTCGCGCGCTCCGAAGTGCCGTTGCCGCCGGGCAAATGGATCCTCGCGGCAGCCAGCGAATCGCAATCGCGCAATATCGACGGATCGATGACCGCGCGCCTTCCGGTCGCCACTTTGGTTTCGATCCGCAACAACACGCTCGTCGGGCTGGTGTCGCTGTTCGGCACGGCGCAGACGGAGAATCTCCAATGGATCCGCGATCGCGAATGCGAGCGGACCGACCTGTTGTTCGTCGATGCCGATCGAAACTTCAACATGGCCGATCAGTTTTGCATGCGGGTGAGCCACTCGATGCGCACCTGGGTCGCGCCCAACGGTGCCGACGAGAACACCCAGCAACTATACGCGTATCTGCGCGACGCCAAGATTGTGCGCGCGACCACGCTGCTCGGCACAGTCGTGCGGATCGTCCGGTACGGCGAATTTCTTCGTGTCGGCTACGAAATATTGCCGTCCGCGTTCGGCGGGCCGGCGACGCGCAATAATTCTCCGACGACGAGCGAATGGCATGTCGATTTGATCGGCGCGAATCCCGCGCATCGCCGGTTCGCCGATGCCTGGGTCGATTGGTCTAAAGCGATCACGCCGCAGGTCAAAGCCGGCTTCGGCCGCACGCTCCAAGGTTACACACCGGCGGCAATCAACGGATTCGACCCCGCGACGCCACGGCCCGCCACACCGGTCAGCGGCGATTTCCGCGCGCCCGCCGTCGGAACGCGCTTCGTCACGAAGAACGGCCATTTCGAAGTCGTGAAAACAGAAAGCATGTCGATCACCACGATAAATGCCGGGAAATCGGGCACGACATGGAGTGCCGGACTGCTGCCGCTCGACAGCAACGCCAAGTTCGATCGCGGCGCGATCGAATCTTTGTTCCCGCTGTCTGTCGGAAAGAAGGCCCGATTCCGGCAAGAGGCGGCGTCGAGCACGAATGCCTGGGATCAATCGTTGGAGATCGTTCGAACGGAAGCGTTGGAAATCGACGGCAAGTCGTACACGACTTTCGTCATCGAGGGCCGCACGGAGGCCGTCGGACCGGGCATGAACGAGTTCATCCGAAAGCGCACGCTTCATTACGCGCCCGAACTCGGGTGGCTGCTCAAAATGCAGGAAGAACAACTCGTCGGACCGCCGCAGCGCATGAATAGCTGGGAAGTCGTGCGCATCGTCCCGCCGGGCGGGTGACGCGCTTTAAGCTTGGCTGACGTCGATCACGATGCGGCCTTGGATCTGGCCCGCGACGATCTGCTCGGCCAAGGCGGGCACGTCGGAAAGGCCGACGATCTTCGTGCCGCCGACGGGCAAGCCGTCGGGCAGCAGGGCCGCGAGCTTGCGCCATGCGGCGTCGCGCTCGGGGATCGGGCAGCGCACGGAATCGATGCCGATCAATTTCACGCCGCGCAGAATGAACGGCATCACCGTCGTCGGCAGATCGTGGCTGCCGGCAAGCCCGCACGCGGCGACGGGCGCGCGATAGGCCATCGACGCCAGCGCATTCGCCAAAGCGGGCCCGCCGACCGTATCGATCACGCCCGCCCAACGTTCGCCTTCCAGCGGCTTGGCGGGCTTGGCGAGCTCGGCGCGATCCATCACGCTCGCCGCACCCAGCGCCTTCAAATAGGATTCGAGTTCCAAGCGCCCGGTCGCCGCGACGACCTTGTGGCCAAGCTTGGCAAGGATCGCGACCGCGACCGAACCGACACCGCCGGCCGCACCGGTGACCAGAACCTCGCGGTCCTTCTTCAAACCGTTGGCTTCCAGCGCATGGACCGCGAGCATCGCGGTCAACCCAGCCGTGCCCATCGACATGGCCCATTTCTTGTCCATGCCCGGCGGCATCTTGATCAGCCATTCGGCCTTGGCGCGCGCGCGCTCGGCCATGCCGCCGTGGAATTGCTCGCCCACGCCCCAGCCGGTCAGGATCACGCGGTCGCCCGCTTTGAAGCGATCGTCGTCGGACGTCTCGACCGTGCCGGCCCAATCGATGCCGGGGATCAACGGAAACTCGCGCACGATCTTGCCCTTGTCGGCGATCGCGAGCCCGTCTTTGTAGTTCAGCGTCGAATAACTGACCTTGGCGGTCACCGGGAAGTCGGGCAGCGCCGAATCGTCGAGCTGACGGAGATTGGCCGTGACTTTGCCGTCGGTCTTCTCGAGAAGCAGCGCACGAAACATGCCGTTTTGCCTTTCGCCCGGGGACGTCCCGGGGCGACTACTCGCAGGGCCGGGCGCTTGCGTCAAGCGATCCGGCGGCGCATCGTCCGACGATGAACGAACGAATCCGGGACTTCGTCAATTGGGTATTGGGCCCGGCCAAAGCCCTCGATCTCGCTGATTTCATGGGCGGCGTGGCCGAACGGCTGGTCGAAATGGGCCTGCCGATCGACCGTGCGGGCGCTCTCCTCGATACGCTGCATCCCAGCTATGTCGGAATCCAACGCATCTGGGAGCGCGGTGGCGGCACGCGCGAGGGCCGGGCGCGCTTCGATAACCCGGACATCTTGTCCGGCAAAATCAAATACACGATCGACGCCGTGCAGGAGACCGGGGCGTGGTTCGAGATGCGCCTCGACGACGGCCGCGTCGACGAATACGACCTGCTGCCCGATCTGCGCGCCCAGGGCTACACGCATTACGTGATCGCGCCGCTCGCCTTCGTCGAAGGGCCGGTGCAGGGATTGTCCTTCGCGACAAAGCGGTCGGGCGGATTTTTGGCCGACGATATCGCGTTGATCGACGCGGCGCGCCCGGCCATCGCGGCGGTGATGGAATTGAAGATCCGCACCCGCGTTTCGCGCGAAGTTCTGCAAACCTATGTCGGCAAGGCGCCGGGCGATTTGATCCTCGCGGGCCAAATAAGGCGCGGCGAGGTGCGGAATTTGCGCGCGGCGCTGGCGATGAGCGATCTGCGCGGCTTCACGGCGATGAGCGACGCGCTGACACCCGAACAGACCGTGGCGCGGATCAACGCCTATCTCGATTGCCTGGTGCCGGAGATCCTGCATCGCGGCGGCGAGGTTTTGAAATTCATCGGCGACGGCGTTCTCGCCATGGCCGATGCGAACATTTTGGGCGATGCCGATGCCTGTGCGCGCATGCTCGACGCGGCCCTCGCCGCACAAGAAGCGCTCGCCAAAGCGGGGTTTCGCGCGGGCATCGCGCTGCATTTGGGCGAGGCCGCGTTCGGCAATATCGGGGCGGGCGACCGCCAGGATTTCACCGTCATCGGCCGCGACGTGAACATGGTGGCGCGCCTGGAAAAGATGTGCGGCACGCTGGGCGAGAATATCGTCGTCTCCGCGGCATTCGCCGCCGCCCTCGATCGCCCGTGGCAGCGTTTGGGCGAATTCGCGTTCAAGGGCTTCGAGGGTGCGCGGCCCGTTTACGCACCCGGCTAACTCACCGCCAGCGTCGCAGGCTTGCCGTCGCCGCCCGGTTCGACGCGCCAGAACTTGTTATGGAACTGGCGCAAAGCGGGCCGATGGCCGATCGACACGATGCCGGTGTCCTTCAAGCGTTCGCCGATCAGCGCATAAAGATGCGCTTCCGTCGCCTCGTCCAACGCCGCCGTGGCTTCGTCGAGGAACAGGAATTGGGGCTTGGCCAGCAGTGCACGCGCGACGGCCAGGCGCTGTTGCTCGCCCGGCGACAAGGCTTGGCCCCAATGCGCGACTTCGTCCAGGCGTCCGGCCAGATGCGCGAGCTTCACGTCGCCCAGAACGGCTTTCAACGCCGCATCGTCGATGCCGTCGACATTGGGATAGAGCAGCGCTTCGCGCAGACTCGCGATGGGCATATAGGGTTTCTGCGGCAGGAACAGCGCCGATCCCGGCGGCGGCGTTTCGACAATCCCGCGCCCGAAGGGCCACAGCCCCGCTAGTGCCCGGAACAACGTGCTCTTGCCTGAACCCGACGGCCCGGTCAGCAGCACGCGGTTGCCCGGTTCGACGCGCGCGGCGGCGTTCGCGATCAGTGTGGCGCCGCTCGGCAAGGCGACATCGACTTGGGCAAGGGCGGGGGCGGCGCTTACGCGCGTTTGCAGCGGATTGGCCTTCGCCTCGATCTCGGCTTTGGCGATGGCGGCTTCGAAATCGAGCAGACGATCGACGACCGATTTCCAATCGGCGAGCTGGGCATAGGCCGAAACGAAAAACGACAGCGCGCTTTGCACCTGGCCGAAGGCCGAGGCGATCTGCATCAAGCCGCCCAGCTGGATCGAATTGTTAAAATAGCGCGGGGCCGCGACGATGAACGGAAAGATGATCGCGGCTTGCGCATAGAAGCTGGTGAAGGTGTTGAGCTTCAGCGTCGCCCACATCAACCCGTACCAATTGGCCACGATGCCCGCGAAGCGGCGCGCGAAATTCTCGCTCTCGCGCTTCTCGCCGCCATAAAGGGCGACCTGCTCGGAGTTTTCGCGTAAGCGCACGAGGTCGTAGCGGAAATCCGCTTCGTAGCGCTGCTGCGCGTAATTCAATGGGACAAGGGGCTTGCCCACCAAATGCGTCAGCCACGTGCCGAGCACGGCGTAGAACAACGCGGCCCACACCATATAGCCGGGAATGTCGATCTCGCGGCCGAACAGCGTGATCGAGAAATCGCCCGACAGCGTCCATAGGATCGTCAAGAACGCGCCGAGCGTGAGCACCGCGCCCAGGAATTGCGTGATCAGCGACAAGGTCGTGGTCACGAACAGCTTCACGTCTTCGGCGATGCGCTGGTCGGGGTTGTCGGTTTCCGCTCCCGTCAGCTGGAAGCGATAATAGATCCGGTTGTCGAGCCACGCGGCGACGTAACGCTGGGTCAGCCATTTGCGCCAGCGGATCGTCAGCCATTGCATGGCGTAGCGCGAGACGATGAAATTGACGATGAACAGAAAGGCGAGGCCGACGAAGACCAGCATCTGTTTTTCGAAGACCGGCCGGTCGCGTTCCTGAAGGGCCGTGTAGAAGACGTTGTTCCATTCGTTGAACAACACTTCGAGATAGACGCCGAAGACCGTCAATCCGATGACCACGGCAAACAGCGCCCAGGCGGCGAATTTATCCTCCGACGTCCAATAGGGCTTGGTCAGGCGCCACAGACTGGCGGCGAAGCTGAGCAGATCGACGCGGCGGCGGGGTGCGGGAATCGTGGCGCTGGCGGCGGGTGGCATGAGGGCGAACTCTCCGGATGATCCGGTGAATCTAGGCCGATCGCGTGTCGTAAAAAAGGCCGCCGCGTTTCCGGGCGTAACTGGATTAACGCGCGAGCGCGCGGATCGCGGCTTCGTCCTGGGTCAGCGGCAGCCAGCGCCGGACCAGACGTTCGACGTTTTCGAGCCCGTCGAGCAGGCCCGGCACGACCGCCGCCGAGGGCGATTTCTGGCGGGCGAGATGCTTCAGCGCGCGGACCATATCTTCGGTCCGGCGGATCCCGTCATCCGGCAGCATGCGCACCAGGCCTTGGGCCTGGGCGCGTTCGGCGCGGATCGTCTGCTCCAGACGCGGGGCGGTGCGCGGCACGATCAGCCCCGGCCGGTCGAAGGACAGGATTTCGCAGAAGGTGTTGTAGCCGCCCATCGCCACGACGCCGGCGGCGCGCGCGATCAGCGTTTCCATATGCGCGTCGAAGGTGATCGCTTCGACATTGCCCAGCGCTTGCGCGCGATTGAGGAACTCGGCTTGGCGTTCGGACTGCATGAACGGCCCGAGCACCAGCAACGCGCGATGCGGCAATTGCGTGCCGGATTCGTAGGCGCGCAACACCCAATCGATCAGCGCGTCGCCGTCGCCGCCGCCGCCGGTCGTGACCAGCACGTAAGGCTGCTCGCGATCGCGCGCGGCATCCATCGACGCGCGCGGCCCGTTCAGCGGCAGCGTGCGGCGCAGATAGCCGGTGTAGCTCATCTTCCGGCGCACCGATTGCGGGATGGCCAAGCCTTCCAGCGGATCGCAAATCTGCGGCAGGCCGTAGACCCAGATATCGTCGTAAAGCTCGCGCAATGCCGGCAGCGCGTTCTTGCGCTTCCATTCCGGCTCCAGCAACGCGGGATCGTCCATCACGTCGCGCAAGCCCAGCACCAGCGGCACGTTGCGGCGCTTCAGGAACTCCAGCGTTTCGGTCACCTCGCCGCGCAAGCCCAGCGGCTCCTTGTCGACCAGGAACATATCGGGCTGGAACGCCTCGGCGGTGTGGCGAATGATCGACGCGCGGATCGCCAAAGTCTGCGCGATGTCGATATGCAGGTTCAGCGACGTGTAATCGCCGTCGCGCAATTTGATGACACCGGGGATGCGCACGAAATCGACGCGCGCCTTGAAATCGAACGAGCCGATGATCGGCGAGCCCGACAGGATCAGCACCGACAGATCCTTGTCGGCTTCCACCAGCGCATGCGCGATGGTGCGGCAGCGGCGCAAATGGCCGAGCCCCATCGTATCGTGGCTGTAGATCAGCACGCGACGGTCGGACCGCGCGCGGCGCTTCGGTGTTTTGGCCAATCGTCCCCCCGGACGGGATCTCGATCGGGTCGAGACTAAGGGGAGTCCCGTGATGATTCCAAGCGATCAACGCCTGGAAATATTAATTTTATGGGCTGTTGCCGGATTGCGATACCGGGCGGGAATGCGGTAAAGCGCCGCCCGTGCCGCCGCCATGCCGCAGGGCGGCCCGGTTGCGCCGCCCCGGTCCCGGCCGCTAAACTCCTGATCGGGATAGGGGACTTCGCGCGTGGGCGGCTCAGGCGATATCGACCGGAACATCTTCCGCTTCGTCATCCGGTTTTCGGTCAAGGAAACGGCGCTGGTCTGCCTGCTCGTCGCGGCGGCGCAGGCGTTCTATTACGTCACGTTGGACCTGCCCAAGAACATCATGAACCAGGGCATCCAGGGCCACGGGATCAAATTCCCGAAGGAAATCCTGGGTTGGTTCAGCGTCGATCAGATCGGCTATCTGCTCTGGCTGTGCTTGCTGTTCTTCCTCGCCGTGCTCGTCAACGGTGCGGTCAAGCAATACATCAACTCGCTGAAAGGCAAGCTCGGCGAACGTCTGCTGCGCCGGCTGCGCTATTCGCTGGTCGAACGCATTCTGCGTTTCCCGATTCCGCATTTCCGCAAGGTCTCGTCGGGCGAGTTGATCCCGATGGTGACGTCGGAGGTCGAGCAGATCGGCGGCTTCATGGGCGATGCGTTCGTCCAGCCGCTGATGCAGGCGGGCATGCTGCTGACCATCGCGCTGTTCTTGTTCATGCAGAACCCGGTGATGGGTTTCGCCGCGATTTCGCTGTTCCCGTTCCAAGCCTATATCGTGCCGATGCTGCAAAAGCGCGTGAAGGCGCTGGGCAAGGAACGCGTGCGCGCGGTGCGCAAAGTGTCCGAGCGCATCGGTGAAACCGTCGGCGGCATCCACGAAGTGCGCACCAACGGCACCGCGTCGTGGGAACGCGCGGATTACACCGAACGCTTCGGCACGATCTTCCGCATCCGCTTCGATATCTATCAGCGCAAATCGCTGGTGAAGTTCATCAACAACTTCTTGAGCCAGTGCGCGCCGCTGCTGTTCTACTCGATCGGCGGCTATCTGGTGATCCAGGGCCAATTGTCGCTGGGGGCACTCGTCGCCGCCTTGTCCGCGCATAAGGACATGACGGCACCCTGGAAGGAATTGCTCGACTACTACCAGCAAGCCCAGGACGCGCAGCAGAAATACGAGCAGGTCGTCGAGCAGTTCCGGCCCGAGCAGATGCTGCCCGAGGCGCTGCACGAACTTCCCGCCGATCCAGCACCGGGCTTGGCGGGCGATATCGCGCTGGCCGGGTTGTCGGTCGCGGAGGACGCGCAGACCAAGCTGCTCGAATCCGTGTCGCTCACCATTCCGCACGGCGCCAAAGTGGCGTTGGTGGGAGCGGCGGGCGGCGGGCGCGAAGCCTTGGCGATGACGCTCGCGCGGCTTTATCTGCCGTCCTCGGGCACGTTGCGCGTGGGCGAGCAGGATCTCACGCGCCTGCCCGACGCGCATCTGGGTGCGTCGATGGGTTACGTGGGCCCCGGCGCCTATCATTTCTCGACCTCGGTGCGCGACAACCTTGCCTATGGTTTGCGCCAGCGCCCGGTGTCGGCGTCCGAGAAACACAACGCCGCGCGCACGCGGTGGCTCGCCGAAGCCGCGCGCGCGGGAAATCTGCCGCTCGATATCGAGGATAACTGGATCGATTATTCGCGCGCCGGTGTCGCGAATGCCGAACAATTCGATGGCATCGCCGCGCGCGTGCTCGAACGCGTGGATCTGGCCGAGGACGTGTTCCTGTTCGGCTTACGCGGCCGCGTCGATCCGCGCGCCAAGCCGGCGGTGGCCGAAGCGATCCTGGCGGCGCGCGCGGCGTTTCGCGAGCGCCTCGCCGGCCCGCAAGCCGATGCGGCATTGAAAGGCTTGATCGAATCCTTCGATCCCACGCGCTACAACGACAACGCGACGCTGGCCGAGAATCTTTTGTTCGGCACGCCGATCGATCCGGCGTTCGAGGTCGACGTGCTCGCCGAACAGCCCGACTTCCTGGCCGTGCTGCAAAAGCAGGGCATGGCGGACGAGCTGATCGCGATGGGCCGCCAGGTCGCCGAAACGATGGTCGAGTTGTTCGCCGGCCTGCCCGCGGGCCACGAATTCTTCGACCGTTTCAGCTTCATCGCCGCCGACGATCTGCCGACCTTCCAAGCGATCGTCGCGCGCACCGCGCCGGATGAATCGGGCAAGCTGCCCGCGATTTCCGACGAAGATCGCGCGCGCTTGATCGGCTTGCCGTTGAAGCTCGTCAACGCGCGCCATCGCTTGGGTTTGATCACGCCCGATTTCAAAGGCCGCGTGCTGCAAACGCGTGCGGCGATCCACGACGCGTTCGGCAAGGGTCCGGCCGCAGGCAAGATCGCGTTCTTCGATCCCGAATCCTACAACGCCGCCGCCGCGATCCAGGACAACATCCTGTTCGGCCGCGTCGCCTACGGCCAGGCGAAAGCCCAAGCGATCGTCGGCAAAGCGATGCGCGAAGTGCTCGACACGCTGGGCTTGCGCGAACGCGTGTTCGAAGTGGGTTTGGATTTCCAAGTCGGCGTCGGGGGTTCGCGTTTGACGCCGGCCCAGCGCCAAAAATTGGCGCTCGCCCGCGCGTTGGTGAAGCGGCCGGAGATTTTGGTTCTCAACGACGCCCTTGCCGTGCTGGACTCCAGTACCCAAGTCAAAACCCTGGACGGCGCGCTTTCCGCCGCTGGGTCGGCGACGGTGGTGGCCGCGTTGGCCGATGCGGCGCTGGCCGCGAAATTCGATCGCGTCGTCGTCCTGGCCGACGGGCGCGTGGCGCAAGACGGACGTTACGGCGAGCTGATCGAGCAGGACGGCCCGCTCAAAGAATTGCTGGCGCATTAGGGAAGGGGGTTGCGATGTCGATCAAGGAAGAAACCGACGCCCTCAAGCGCATTCCGCTGTTCTCGAAGCTCGACCCCGCGAAGCTGAAACTGCTCGCGTTCATGAGCCAGCGTCTGAGCTACGAACCCGGCCAAGCGATCTTCGCGCAAGGCGATGCGGGCGACGCCGCCTATATCGTGCTGGACGGCGAAGCCGCCGTGCTGATCGACACGAATGCGGGCCCAACCGAAATCGCGCGCACCGGCAAGCACGAAATCGTCGGCGAAATCGCGATTTTGTGTGAGGTGCCGCGCACCGCCACGGTGCGCGCGGCGGGCGACAATCCGCTCGTCTGCCTCAAGATCGAGAAGGACGATTTCATGGCGCTGGTGAACGAGTTCCCGTCGATGGGGCTCGAAATCATGCGCGAACTCGCGCGCCGCATCGTCAAGACCAACGCGCAATTGCGCAACGCGATGGCCGCGAAAACGGCTTAACGCGCGCGTTTCAAATTCTGCGCGGCCAATGCCGCGATCCCGGCCGCAAGGCCCCAGAACGCCGAGCCAATGCCGAACAGCGATACGCCCGATGCGGTGACCGCGAGCGTGAGCACGGCGGGAAAGCGCTCGGCTTCGTCTTTCAGCGCACCGGTCAGCGCTCCCTGCAAGGCGCCGACAAGGCCAAGGCCTGCGAAAGTCGCGATCAGCGCCTTGGGCAAGGCCGCCAGAATCGCAACGCACGCCCCCGCAAACGCCGCCAAGATCAGATAATAGCCCGCATACCAGAGGCCGGAGATCCAGCGCTTGTCCTTGTCGGGATGCGCTTCGGGCCCCGCACAGATCGACGCGGTGATGGCGGCAAGGCCCAGCGGAATGGCGCCCGCGAAGGCGCCGACGAAAGACGCGATGCCGGTCGCCGCGAGCGAGTCCCGCGTCGGCGTGGGATAGCCCGCCGCTTTCAGCACCGCGAAGCCCGCAAGATTTTGCGACGCCATAGTGACGAGATAAAGCGGCAGCCCCAAACCGACGATCGCCCCGATCTCGAAGCGCGGCGTCACGAATTCGAAATGCGTCAGTCCCAATTCGCCGGAGATCGGTGCGGCAAGACCCAGCGCGTAGGCGATCGCCGTGCCCGCCGCCAGCACGGCGACGACCGCCATATGCGGATTGAACAAGCGCACGACCAGGAACATTACGACGAGCGGCAACACGAGTGCTGGTGCGCCGCCGGCTTGCACGAAGACTTGCGCGACGAAAGGCAGCACCACGCCCGCCAGCATCGCGGCGGCGATCGAGGTGGGGATGCGCGCGACCAGATCGCCCAGCGGCTTCACGAACGCCGTCGCGACGATCGCGGCCGATGCGACCAGATAGGCGCCGACGGCGACGTCGAAGCTCAAGCCCGTCGTGCTGGCGATCAATGCCGCGCCGGCGGTTGCCCAGGCGGTGATCAGTGGAATGCGATGGCGCCAGGACAGCCACGCTGCTGCGATCGCCTTGACGAAGCAGACGGCGGCGATCGACGACGCGATCTGGCTTTGCGTCGCACCCACGGCCGAAGCCGCCGCGACCACCAGCGCCACCGTGCCGCCGAAGCCGACGATGGTGGCGATGAAGGCGGCGGAAGCGGGTGCGGCGCGACTCAAAGCGCCAGATCCGCGATCACGGGGACGTGGTCGGAAGGCTGCTGCCAGTCGCGGGCTTCGCGCAGAATATGGAAGCCTTTCAGCTTTGGTGCGATGTCCGGCGTCGTCCAGATATGGTCAAGGCGCCGCCCGCGATCCGATTTGCGCCAATCGGAATTGCGATAGCTCCACCACGTATAAAGCCGCTGCGGCTCGGGGAAGGCTTGGCGCGACAGATCGACCCAAGCGTGATTGGCGCGCATTGCCGTCAAAGCCTCCACTTCGACCGGCGTGTGGCTGACGACGTCGAGCAACTGCTTGTGGCTCCACACATCGGTCTCGAAGG
>JAIUNH010000049.1 GCA_020161965.1 Pseudomonadota bacterium | reverse complement strand
ACGATCCGTCACCAAGCGCCGCGCAGGCAGCCAGAAGAACATCTCGCCCGCGCGCGCGGCGACGGAGATATAGGGCGATTGCAGGATGACGCCGAGGACGCGGCGCTCGTTCGCCATTTTGGTGGCGACGCCCGTGCCCAGGCTTTCGCCCCATAGCACGATGGGGCCGGACCCGGCCGCGTCCGCCACGGCATCCAGCGCGGCGCGCGCGTCGGCGTAGAGACCGTCTTCGCTCGGCCGGCCCGGATTGCCGCCGAAGCCGCGATAGGTCGCCAGCACGATGCCATAGCCGTGGCGCGCCGCCTGTTCGGCGATGCCGATACGGTGGCTCGCATCGCCCGCATTGCCGTGGAACAGCACGATGCTCGGTTTGTCCGCGTCGCCGCCGCGCCGCCATGCGGTCAGCGTCAGGCCGTCGGCGGTCGAAACGGGAAAGGGCGCGTAGCCGGCCGCGCGCAAGATCGCCGCATCGGCGGGTTTGGACGACGGGTGATAGAGGAAGCCGCGCTGGCCGAAATACATATACGCGACCGCTGCCGCGTAGAGGCAGGCCGCCGCGCCGATCGCCGCGAGCCATCCCATGGCGTTGCGTCAGCCCGCGTGGCGGCGCATCGCCAAGCGATGCGAAGCGATCGCGCCGATCGAGCAAAAGAAAAACAGCACCGCCATCGGCAGCAGCGAGTCGTCTTGCGAATGGCCCATCACGACCGTGGCGATGGCGCCCATCACCATCTGGGTGAAGCCGAGCAGGCCCGAGGCCGATCCCGCGAGTGCCGGGTTCACGGACACGGCCCCCGCGATCAGATTGGGCTGCGTGGCGCCGTTGGAAAAGCCGAGCAGAAAGAACGGCCCGAAAATGCCGAGCGGCGTCAAACCATGCGTGACATGCATCCCCACCAGCAGCACGCACGGCAGCAACGCCGCCAGCAACCCCCAATAGGCGAGACGGTCGAGACCGATCTTCGCCGACCAGCGCCCGGCGACGAAATTGCCGCACGCGTAGGAGATCGCGCAGAACGCGAACCACAGCCCGTATTCGGCGGGCGGCCGGCCCAGCACGCCGACCATCAGATAGGGTGCGGTCGCGAGGAAGCCGAAAAACTGGATCGAGTTGAAGCTGATTGCCAGCGTGTAGCCGAGAAAGGCGGGCGAGCGCGTCAACGCGATCCAGCCGCGCGTCAGCGTCGCGAAATCGATATGCGACAGCGGCGAATGGTTGGTTTCGTAGGCGCGCGCGCGGGCGGCGAAGAAGGCGAAGCCGCCGAACGCGATCATCGCCACGAAACTGGCGCGCCAGCCATAGGTCTGGTCGAGCAAGCCGCCGATCCCGGGGGCGACCATCGGCATCATCGCCATGCCCATCGTCACATAGCCGAGCGTGCTGGCGGATTGGTCGCGGCTGTAGAGATCGCGCACCATCGCGCGCGCGAGCACGAGGCCCGCACAACTGCCCAGCGCTTGCGCGACGCGGCCCGCCAACAGCACCTCGATCGTCGGGGCGAACAGGCACACGACGCTGCCCGCGAAGCCCAGACCCAGCCCGGCCAGCAGCACCGGCCGGCGGCCATAGCGATCGGAAAGCGGCCCGTAGATCAACTGGCCGATGCCGATCCCGGCCAGGAACAGCGTCAACGCGAGCTGCGCCGTGCGGTAATCGGTGGCGAACACGTCGGCGAGGCGCGGCAGCGACGGGATGAAGGCGTTCAGCGAAAACGGACCGACGGCGCTGATCGTGATCAGCAGCCACATTGGGGGGCGCAACGTCATTTCGTCATCGTCCCCCGGTGGAATCGGCCGTCGGCCTGGAACGCGGCTTGCAGAGCCTTGCGCGAGCCCGGATTCCGGGCCAACGTGCCGACAACGCTCCGCTTTTCACACGTGTGCATCCCAGGGCCGGTTCCATGACTCTTCACGTGGCGCTCCACCATCGCACGTCTTACTTCTACGATCGCCCGATTACGCTGGGACCCCAGGTCGTGCGTTTGCGGCCCGCGGCCCATTCCCGCACGCCGGTGCTTTCCTATTCGCTTAAGATCGAGCCGTCGACCCATTTCATCAATTGGCAGCAGGACCCGCACGGCAATTGGTTGGCGCGGCTCGTGTTTCCCGAAAAGACCGACCGTTTTACCGTGTCGGTCGATCTCGTCGCCGATATGGCGGTGGTCAATCCGTTCGATTTCTTCCTCGAACCCTACGCGGAAAAATGGCCCTTCGCCTATGAAGACGGGCTGCTGGAGGATCTGGCGCCGTTCCGTAAGCCCGAGCCGGCCGGCCCGCTGCTGAAAGCGTGGCTCGCCAAGGTCGACCGGACCGAACAACGAACGGTCGATTTCCTCGTCGGGCTCAACCAGCGCCTGCAACAGGATATCGGCTACATCATTCGGATGGAGCCGGGCGTCCAGACCTGCGAGCAAACCTTGGGCAGCGCCAAGGGCTCGTGCCGCGATTCCGGCTGGCTGCTCGTCCAGATTCTGCGTCATCTGGGTTTCGCGGCGCGTTTCGTTTCGGGCTATCTGATCCAACTCGTCGCGGACCAGAAGGCGCTCGACGGTCCGTCGGGCACCACGCACGATTTCACCGATCTGCATGCCTGGACGGAAGTCTATCTGCCCGGTGCCGGTTGGATCGGCTTCGATCCGACCTCGGGCTTGATGACCGGCGAAGGCCATATTCCGCTGGCGGCGACACCCGCGCCGCAATCGGCCGCCCCGGTCGAAGGGGCGCATGAAAAGGCCGAAGTCAAATTCGGCCACGAGATGTACGTGACGCGCATCGCCGAAAGTGCGCGCGTCACCAAGCCCTATACCGACGAAGACTGGGCGAAGATCGAAAAGCTCGGCCATGTCGTCGACGGCCATTTGGCCAAGGGCGATGTGCGCCTGACCATGGGCGGCGAGCCGACCTTCGTGTCGATCGACGACATGGACGGCGAGGAGTGGAACACCGGTGCGTTGGGGCCGACGAAGCGCCGCCTTGCCGGCACGCTGCTCAAGCGCTTGCAGAAATTGTGGTCGCCGGGCGCCTTGCTGCATTTCGGCCAAGGCAAATGGTATCCCGGCGAAAGCCTGCCGCGCTGGGCCTTGGGCTGCTGGTGGCGGCGCGACGGCGAGCCGATTTGGCGCGATCCTTCGTTGTTCGCCGATGACGGCATGAAGTCGAGCGTGAATTTCGAACATGCCGATCGCTTCGCGCGGCGCTTGTGCAAGCGCTTGGGCGTGCCCGAGGAATTCGTGCATCGCGCCTTCGAGGATTCTTGGTACTACCTGTGGCGCGAGCAGCGTCTGCCGGTCAATGTCGATCCGCTGAAATCGAATCTCAAAGATCCCGAAGAACGCGCGCGGCTTGCGCGCATTTTCGAAAAGGGTCTCGACGAGCCCGTCGGCGTGGTGCTGCCGGTCCAGCGCAACGGCGGCGGCAAGTCGAAATGGTCGTCGGGCTTCTGGTTCGTACGCCCGCAGCACATGTTCCTGATCCCCGGCGATTCGCCGATGGGCTATCGCCTGCCGCTTGATTCGCTGCCGTGGGTCGCACCGGTCGATTATCCCTATCACTGGGAAACCGATCCGTTCGATGAATACCCGCCGCTGCCCAAGCGCGATCCGCGCGAGCGTGCCACGCAAGTGACCGGCGCGCCGTTCCGCGAAGGCTTCGTACATCAAGGCGGCATGATGGCCGGCCCGCATGGCGAAGCGATCCCCGATCGCAAGCGGATCGAGGAATTGCGCCGCAGCGATCGTCAGAAAACGAAGCCGCAAGCGTCGGCCTCGTGGGTCGTGCGCACGGCTTTGTGCGTCGAACCGCGCGACGGGCTGCTGCATGTCTTCATGCCGCCGGTCCCGACGACCGAGGATTATCTCGACCTTATCGCCGCGATCGAGGATACGGCCGCCGATCTGGGCCAGCCGATCCTGATCGAAGGCTATGCGCCGCCTTCCGATCCGCGGCTCAATAGTTTTTCCGTCACGCCCGATCCCGGCGTGATCGAAGTGAACGTGCATCCGTCGGAAAGCTGGCCCGAACTCGTCGAACGCACGACGACGCTTTATGAAGAAGCGCGCCAAAGCCGTTTGGGCAGCGAGAAATTCATGCTCGACGGCCGCCATGTCGGCACGGGCGGGGGCAATCATTTCGTGCTCGGCGGACGCTCGGCGCCGGAATCGCCGTGGTTGCGCCGGCCCGATCTGCTCGGCTCGATGCTGCGCTTCTGGCACAATCATCCGTCGCTGTCGTATCTGTTCTCAGGGCTCTTCATCGGGCCGACATCGCAGCATCCGCGCGCGGACGAAGCGCGCCAGGATCAAACGCACGAGCTGGAACTGGCACTGTCGCAATTGCCGGCGAAGGACACGGCCGGCATTCCGCCCTGGATGGTCGACCGCGTGTTGCGGAACATCCTGGTCGACGTCACCGGCAATACGCATCGCACGGAGTTCTGCATCGACAAGCTTTACTCGCCCGATCATTCGGGTGGGCGGCGCGGCTTGGTCGAACTACGCGGCTTCGAAATGCCGCCGCATGGCCGTATGAGCCTGGTGCAGCAGCTTCTGCTGCGCTCGCTGGTCGCGCATTTCTGGGAAGAGCCCTACACGGCCAAGCTGGTCCGCTGGGGCAACGCGATCCACGACAAATTCCTGCTGCCGCATTTCGTGCGCGA
This sequence comes from Pseudomonadota bacterium, assembly GCA_020161965.1. Lineage (GTDB taxonomy): Bacteria > Pseudomonadota > Alphaproteobacteria > CACIAM-22H2 > CACIAM-22H2 > Tagaea. Next base: position 8,774 of record JAIUNH010000049.1, on the reverse strand, counting down.
CGATCTGTCTGACGTCGTGCAGTTGCTGCGCGACGAAGGCTATGGCTTCGAGGATTCGTGGTTCGATCCGCATTGGGAATTCCGCTTCCCGAAACTGGGCGAGGCCGCGTATCGCAACGTGGGTATCGAACTGCGCCACGCGCTGGAGCCCTGGCATGTGCTGGGCGAGGAAGCGGGCGGGGGCGGCACGGTGCGCTATGTCGACTCGTCGTTGGAGCGCCTGCAGGTCAAGGTCAGCAATCTGGTCGAAAGCCGCCATGTGCTGACCTGCAACGGCGTGTCCGTGCCGTTGCATCCGACCGGGATCGAGGGCGAATACGTCGCGGGCGTACGCTTCCGCGCGTGGAACCCGGCCTCGGCGCTGCACCCGACGATCGGCGTGCACGCACCCTTGGTGTTCGATCTGGTCGATGGCTGGTCGAACCGCTCGATGGGCGGCTGCACCTATCACGTCGCGCATCCGGGCGGACGGAACTACGACAAGTTCCCGGTGAACGCCAACGAGGCCGAGGCGCGCCGCCGGGCCCGGTTTTTCGCTTTCGGTCATACGCCGGGGCCGTTGACCCCGCGCGAACCGAAACCGAACCCGGAATTCCCGCTGACGCTTGACCTTCGACGGGCATGACGCCGAAACTCCGCCCTTCGACCGGGGGCGGGATGGACGATTCGTCGGCAATCAAGGATCCGGCGGCGATAGCGGTATCGCCGTACGACGAAATGGTGACCGGTGGCGGGCAAATCCGCTTCCACTGGCAACCCATCATGGGCGCGTTGCGCACCTTGCCGCCCGGCGCCTTGGCCGAGCGCATGGAACGCGCCCGCCGGCAATACGACGAAAACGGCGTCACCTATAACGTCTTCGCCGACGCGCATGGCGCCGCCCGGCCCTGGCAATTCGATCTGATCCCGCTGCCGATCCCGGCCGACGAATGGGACGAGATCGAAGGGGCGCTGGCCAAGCGCGCCTTGCTGCTCGAGAAAATTCTCGCCGATCTCTACGGGCCGCAGACGCTGCTCGCCGAACGCTTGCTGCCGCCCGCTTTGGTGCATGCGAACCCGAGCTTCCTGCGCCAATGCCATGGCATCGTGCCGGCGAACGGCGCGCCGTTCATTCATTTCTACGCGGCCGATCTGGCGCGCGGCATCGACGGCAAATGGCGTGTGTGCGCCGATCGCATCAACGCGCCGTCGGGGGCGGGCTACGCGCTCGAAAACCGCAACGTGCTGATGCGCACGGTGCCCGAGCTGTTCCAGTCCGCGCATGTGCGCCGCTTGGCGCCGTTCTTCGAGATGTGGCAGACGGCGCTGGCCAATCTCGCGCCGCGCCATCGCGAAAACCCGCGCATCGTGCTGCTCACGCCGGGCCCCTATAGCGAGACCTATTTCGAGCATGTGTATCTCGCGCGCCAACTCGGCTTGACGCTGGCCGAGGGTGCGGACCTCACCGTGCGTGAAGGTAAGTGCTACCTGAAAACGCTCGGCGGGTTGCAGCAGGTCGACGTGATCCTGCGCCGCATGGACGCCGACTACTGCGACCCCGTCGAACTGCGCCAGGAATCGGCGATCGGCGTCGCGGGCCTGCTCGACGCGGTGCGCGCGGGCAACGTCACGGTCGCGAACGCCTTGGGGGCGGGTGCGGTCGAAACACCGGCCTTGCTGCCCTTCCTGCCCGGCCTCTCGCGCAAGCTGCTGGGCGAGGAACTCGACATCGCCTCGATCGAAACCTGGTGGCTGGGCCAGCCCGACGTGTTCGCCGACATAGCCAAGCGGATCGAGGATTACGTGATCCGCCCGGCCTTCGGCGGCGAGACCGAACCCGCGACCGATGCTTCGACGCTCGATGCGCGCAAACGCCAAGCCTTGATCGCGCGTATCGCCGAACGGCCGTGGCGTTACGTGGCGCAAACGCGTTTGCAGAAATCCGCGATGCCGGTCTGGTCGCAGAACGGCTTGCAGCCGCGCCCGACGATGCTGCGCGCGTTTCTCGTGCGTCACGAAGACGGCTATGTACCGATGCCCGGCGGGATGACGCGCGTCGCGGCCGACGACAACGGCGTCGATATCTCGATGCAGCGCGGCGGGGCGTCGAAAGACACCTGGGTCGTGGTGCGCGAGCCGCAGAATTTCTCCATGGGGCCGCGCGCCAGTAGCGGGCGCGAGCCGTTGCGCCGCTCCTCGGGCGAGTTGCAAAGCCGCGTCGCCGATAATCTATTCTGGCTGGGCCGCTACGCCGAACGCCTGGACGACACGGCGCGTTTGATGCGCGCGTGTTTGATGCGTGCCCCCGCGGGCGGCGTGTCGGCGCGCGAAGTCGCGGAATTCCAAGCGCTCGCGCGCATGCTCGCCTCGCGCGGGCTGATAGAGCTTCGCTTCAGCGGCATGCCCGACGGGCGCGCGATGATGGAAGCGATCGCCAATGCCTGCGGCCCCGATCAGGGCGTGTCGCATCTCTTTCAGGCGATCCAGCGCATCGCGCCGACGGTGCGCGACCGCCTGTCCGGCGATATGTGGAAAGTCGTCAACGATCTGCTGAAGGATGCGCGCCTGCGGCTCGAAAGCCGCACGGGCGATGTCGATTGGCTGTTCGAAGGTGTCGATCACGTCATCGGCGTCTGCGCGGCGTTTCACGGCATGGCGGCCGAGAACATGACGCGCGGCTCGGGCTGGCGCTTCCTCGATCTGGGACGGCGCATCGAACGCGCGGTCTACAGCACGGCGATGATCCGCGACGTATTCTCGGCGGCGGGAAGCCAGGGCGGCGAGCCGTGGCTGCGCTTGCTGCTCGAACTCGCCGACAGTTCGATCACCTATCGCACGCGTTACATGGCGGCGATCCAGCCCGCCCCGGTCGTCGACCTCGTGCTCTGCGACGAGACCAACCCGCGTTCGGTCGCGTTCCAATTGCGCGCGGTCGCCGAACATCTCGATGCGTTGCCCCAGCGCGCCAGCCGGCCCTTGTCGCTGCCCGAACAGAAGATCGCGCGCGGTGCGATCTCCGCGATCGAACTCTTCGACGTCGAGCGTTTGGCGTCGATCATCGATCGCGACGCGGTCGCCTCGCTCGAGGAATTGATGGGCGCCACGGCGACACGGCTCTCGGACCTCTCCGAAGCCATCACGCGCGCTTATTTCAGCCATGTCACGACTTTGCGCGCGATCGGCTACGAATCCATGGCGGGGCCGGAGGGGCAGGCGTGATCTACGACGTCGTGCACCGGACGACCTATCGCTACGCTTCGGCGGTGGACGTGTCGTATCACACGCTGCGGCTCAGCCCGCGCGAGTTGCCCTATCAGCGCGTGTTGCGCAGCGCCGTGATCGCCACACCCGCCCCGTTGCGCGTCGTCGATCGCGTCGACTGGTTCGGCAACAAGGTGAGCCATATCTCGCTGGAGGAGACCCACGACGAATTGGTCGTCGATGCGCGCTCGGTCGTCGATGTCGCCTATCCGCCGCCGCCCGAGGCGGCGAAGACGCCGTCGTGGGAAAGCGTGCGCGACGCGCTCGACGGCGGCGGTTTGCCGGTCGAATGGGCGGTGTCGGAATTCACGCGCGAATCCCCGATGGCGCTGATCGACGATACGATCCGCCAATATGCAGCACCGTCCTTCCCGAAAGGGCGGCCGATCTTCGCTTGCGTATTGGACCTCAATTCGCGCATCAAGCGCGACTTCGCGTTTGATCCGCGCGCCACGGGTGTCGCGACACCGGTCGAGCAGGTGATGCGCCTGCGTCGCGGCGTGTGCCAGGATTTCGCGCATGTGATGATCGCATGTTTGCGCGCGGTGGGCATCGCCGCGCGCTACGTGTCGGGCTATGTGCGCACCTATCCGCCGCCGGGCCAGAAGCGGCGCATCGGCGCCGACGCGAGCCATGCGTGGGTCAGCGTGTGGGTGCCGGGGGCGGGCTGGGTCGATGTCGATCCGACCAACGATCTGGTCGTGAAGGACGAGCATGTCGTGGTCGGCTGGGGCCGCGACTATTCCGATATCTCGCCGATCCGGGGTGTGATCCTGGGCGGTGGGGCCCACGAGCTCGACGTGTCGGTCGATCTCGCGCCGCGCGCGCCGGAAGAAGTGCCCGCTTAACCGCGCAGCTTCGCCATCGCTTTGATGTAATCGGCCTTCGCTTGATCCTCGTGGCGGTGATGCCCTTCGCGCACGATCCAGTCGCCGCCGATCACCACGTCGCGCACCGGATTGGAATTCCCGGCGAACAGCCAGGAATCGATCAGATGTTCGCCGTCGCGGCCCGTCAACGCCGCATGGTCGCGGTCGAGCACGACGAAATCCGCGCGCCAACCTTTTTCCAAACGGCCGGTCTTACGCCCGCCGGCTTGCGCGCCGCCGATCACGGCCTGGTCGAGCAGGAAGCCGCCGGTCGAACCGCCGGTGGCGCGCGACACGACGTTCCGCTGGCCGCGCGTCAAGCGCAGCCCGTATTCCAGCCAGCGCAGTTCTTCGACCGGGCTGGTGCAGACGTTGGAATCGGTGCCGATACCGATGCGCCCGTCTTGGGCGAAGAATTCGGGCAGCGGGAAAATGCCGTCGCCGAGATTGGCTTCGGTCGTCGGGCAGATCCCGGCGATCGCCCCGCTTTTGGCGATCAACGTCACTTCGCCCGGTGTGGCATGCGTCGCGTGAACCAAGCACCAGCTCTCGTCCACCGCCGCGTTGGCATAGAGCCAATCGATCGGCGTCGTGCCCGACCACGCTTTGCAGTCGGCGACTTCCTTGGGCTGCTCCGAGATATGGATATGGATCGGCGCCGTCTTGTCGAATTTGCGCGCGAGTTCGATCGCGCGGGCAAGGTCCGCCGGCGGCACGGCGCGCAACGAATGGGGTGCAATGCCCACGCGCACATTGGGATCGTTGCGGTGGCGGCGCGCCAAGCGCTCGTAGAGATCGTTGAACACATCTTCGGGAATCGTGAAGCGCTTTTGCCCTTCCGTTGGCGGCTTGGCGCCGAAGCCGCTGGTCCGGTAGACGACCGGCAGAATCGTGATCCCGATTCCGGCGGCCGAGGCCGACGCGATCAAGCGATCGGACATTTCGGTCACGGTCTCGTAAGGCTGGCCCTTGGGATCGGCGTGGACGTAGTGGAATTCGGCGATCGAGGTGAAGCCGTGCTTGGCGAGCTCGACGTAAAGCTGGGTGGCGACCGCTTCGAGTTCGCGGGGCCCGAGCTTGGCGAGGAACGAATACATCACCTCGCGCCACGACCAGAAATCATCCTCGCCGGGCCGCGCCGTTTCGCCCAATCCCGCCATCGCGCGCTGGAAGGCATGCGAATGCAGATCGCCCATGCCGCCGACGACGGCACCATTCAGCAATTCGGCATCGCCGCGTTTCATGCCCGCCTGAACATTCGTCAAATATCCGGCGGCATCGACGTCGAACAATACGTCGTCGGCCCAGCCTTGGGGCAAGCGGGCGCGGGGTGCGAAAAATGTCGGCATGGAGGGCGATCCTGGGGCTATTCTTGGCGCCGTTTATAGGAGCATAAACGCGGCATGGCGACACTTTACGAAAACGCGGATTTCGCGACGCTCGCAGGGCCCGATTACGGCGCTATTCCCGATGGCGCGATGCTGGTCGACAAGGGGCGCATCGCCTGGATCGGCAAGCGCGACGACGCCCCCGACGCCGAATCGCGAATCGATCTGGGCGGGGGCTGGGTGCTGCCGGGCTTCGTCGATTGCCATACGCATTTGGTGTTCGGCGGCGACCGCGCGGACGAATTCGAGAAGCGCCTCAACGGCGTGTCGTACGAGGAAATTGCGCGCGCGGGCGGCGGTATCCGCTCGACCGTCGCCAAGACCCGCGCCGCCAGTTTCGACGAATTATTCGAAAGTGCCGCGCGGCGGCTCGACTACATGGCCGATCGCGGTGTCACGACCGTCGAGATCAAATCGGGCTACGGGCTCGATCTCGAAAACGAGATGAAGCAGCTCGCCGTCGCGCGGGCCTTGGGCGAACGTTTGGGCGTGCGGGTGCGCACGACCTTCCTGGGGCTTCACGCCGTACCGCCCGAATATGCCGGCCGTCAGGCCGAGTACGCGAAGCTGGTCGTCGGCATGATCCCCGAAATCGCGCGCTCGGGTTTGGCCGACGCGGTCGATGCGTTTGCGGAATCGATCGGCTTCACCAACGACGAAACGCGCGCCGTGTTCGATGCGGCCAAGGCGCATGGTTTGCCGGTGAAGCTGCATGCCGAACAACTCACCAACCAGCATGGCGCGGCGTTGGTCGCGTCCTATACCGGGTTGTCGGCGGATCATCTCGAGCATCTCGACGAGGCCGGGATCGCGACCATGGCGATGGCGGGCACGGTCGCCGTGTTGTTGCCCGCCGCTTATTACTTCCTGCGGGACACCAAGCTGCCGCCGATCGATGCGATCCGCAAAGGCGGGGTCAAGATGGCGCTCGCCAGCGATTGCAATCCGGGCACGGCCCCCGCTTTCGATCCGCGCGTGGTGTTGAATATGGGCTGCACCGTGTTCCGCATGACGCCGGAGGAAGCGATCGCCGGCTATACGCGCGAGGGCGCGCGCGCACTCGGCCTGCAAAACGAATGCGGCACGCTGGAAGCGGGCAAGGCCGCGGATTTTTGCGTGTGGGATATCGAACGCCCGGCCGATCTGGTCTATTGGATCGGCGGGCCCGGTCCGCAACGCGTGTTCAGGAACGGCGAAGAATGAGCGAGATTTTCGATTTCACGCCGGGCAATTCGCCCGTGCTGGTCAGCGTGCCCCATGCTGGCACGCATATTCCCGAGGCACTCGCCAAGCGCATGACCGATCATGCGCTGACGCTGCCTGACACCGATTGGCATGTCGAAAAGCTTTACGCCGCGGCACCGTCGCTCGGCGCAGGGCTGATCGTGGCGCGTCAATCGCGCTACGTGATCGATTTGAATCGCGATCCGACCGGCACGCCGCTTTATCCGGGGGCGGACAATACCGAATTGTGTCCGCTCAGCTCCTTCGGCAAGGCCCCGGTCTACAAGCCGGGCCAGGAGCCGGACGCGGCCGAAGTTCAGCAGCGCGTCGTACACGATTGGAAGCCTTATCACGACGCGCTGGAAAACGAGCTCGCGCGCCTCAACGCCAAATTCGGCTACGCGATTTTGTGGGACGGGCATTCGATCCCGTCGCTGGTGCCGCGCTTCTTGAGGTTGCGCTGGATGATGTCCGAACCGAGGTTCGACGTGGCGATGATGATGGTGTTAGTGAAGTCCACCACGCGCCCCTTGCCGTCGGTCAGCAGACCGTCGTCGAACACCTGCAACAGAATGTTGTAGACATCCGGGTGCGCCTTCTCGATCTCGTCGAGCAGCACGACCGAGTAGGGCCGACGGCGCACCTTCTCGGTCAGTTGCCCGCCTTCGTCGTATCCGACGTAGCCGGGAGGCGCGCCCACCAGCCGGGCGACCGAGTGGCGCTCGCCATACTCGGACATGTCGATGCGGATGATTGCGTCCTGATCGCCAAAGATTACTTCGGCGAGCGTCTTGGCCAGTTCCGTCTTGCCAACCCCGGTCGGCCCGAGGAAGAGGAATGTCGCGGTCGGGCCGCGTCCCTCGCGCAGTCCTGCGCGCGCCAGGCGCACCGCATCCGCCACGGCGCGGATGGCCTCTTCCTGGCCGATGACGCGCTCGTGCAGCTTCTCCTCGAGCTTGAGGAGCTTGTCTTTCTCCTCGGTGGTCAGCTCAGTGACCGGAACGCCGGTGATCTTCGAGACGATCTGCGCGACATGATCGGCGCGCACCTCGGCGGTGGCGGAGGCCTGGTCGCGCTTCCAGATCTCCAGAAGCTCGTCCAGTTCCTTCTGCTTCTGTTCGAGTTCCTTCTTCAGTTCCGCTGCCCGGTCGAATTGCTTGCGGGCTGCGGCATAGTCCTGCTCGCGCTTGATCTGCGCGGCTTCGGCCTCCAGCTCCTGGACTTCCACGGGGCGCGCCGTGGCGCTGATCTTCACCCGTGCGGCTGCCTGATCGATCAGGTCGATCGCCTTGTCGGGCATGAAGCGGCCAGTGATGTAGCGATCAGAAAGCTCGGCCGCCGCGACGATGGCCTCGTCGGTGATCGTCACCTTGTGGTGCGCCTCCAGCGTATCGCGCAGACCGCGCAGGATCATGATGACCTGAGCGACCGTGGGTTCCTCGACATAGACCGGCTGGAACCGTCGCTCGAGCGCTGCGTCCTTCTCGATGTATTTCTGGTACTCGTTGAGCGTCGTCGCACCGATCAGGTTCAGCTCGCCCCGCGCCAGCGCCGGCTTGAAGGTGTTGGCGATGTCGAGACCACCTTCGCCACCGCCCTGGCCGGCGCCGACGATGGTGTGGATCTCGTCGATGAACAGGATCAGGCTGTCCTTCTCCTCGGTGATCTCCTTGAGGATCTTCTGGACTCGCTCCTCGAACTCGCCGCGATACTTCGACCCGGCCACCATCGAGTTGATGTTGAGCTCGACCAGCCGCTTGTCGCGCAGCGCCTCGGGCACTTCGCCCGCGACGATCCGTTGTGCAAGGCCCTCGACGATGGCTGTCTTGCCCACGCCGGGCTCGCCGATCAGCACCGGGTTGTTCTTTTTCCGGCGGGCCAGCACTTCGATCGTCGTCTCGATCTCGCGGGCGCGGCCGATGACGGGATCGAGCTTGCCCTCGCGGGCGAGCTTCGTCAGGTCACGGCTGAACTGGTCGAGATCGGGCGTGCTGGAAGGCGCCTCCACGCGGCCTTCCTCGGCTCCCTTGCCGACGACCTTGGTCACCTGCTG
>JAIUNH010000048.1 GCA_020161965.1 Pseudomonadota bacterium | reverse complement strand
GCGGCGCGTTCTCGTCGGCTGTAGAACGGGGTTTCGCGCCAGGCGTCGAGCGCGTACAGGCGCTGTTCGGTCTCTCCGGCCGCTCGCGCGTCCTTGCTGTGCATGTCGATGCAGTAGGCGCAGCCGTTGATCTGCGAGGCGCGCAGCTTGACCAGATGCAGCAAGCGGCTGTCGATGCCGGATTTCCTTACGCTATCCTCCATCGCGGCGGCGGCGCGATACACGTCGGGAGCCAATTGGGCGATGTTCATACGGGCTTGCACGGGATTTTCTCCATCGAGGGTCTATGACTTTAATCATCGATAAAATATATCCATGATTAGGGACTGTCAAGATCGTCCTGAAAATTGGGCGCGGAGGGCCGTATGCGACGTTTAAGCGATGGGGTCGAAGCCGCTTTGCATTGCGCGCTGGTGTTGGCGTCGTTGCCCGAAGGCAAAGTGTTGTCGGGCAAAAGCCTCGCCGAATTTCACGGCGTGTCGGAATCGTATTTGCTGAAGCATCTGCGCGCGCTGACGGCGGCGGAATTGGTGGAGGCGTTGCCCGGTCCGCGCGGCGGCTATCGCCTAGCGCGCGCGGCGGCAAAGGTGACGATGCTCGATATCGTCGAAGCGATCGACGGAACGGAGCCGGCCTTCATGTGCCGCGAAATCCGCCGCCGCAATCCCGGCAATTCGAAGGATCCGTGCGTCTACAAGGCCGATTGCTTCATCAAGTCGCGCATGCTCGCGGCCGAGAAACTATGGCGCGACGCGCTGCGCGCGCAAACGCTCGCCGATCTCGCCGCCGACGGCGAGAGGCTGATCGATCCGCACAACAAGAAAGCCTTCGCGACATTCCTCGGCAAACAGCAGCGTTAGGCGAAAGCGCGGCGCAGGACCGTCATCCCGGGCAAGTCGCCGCGAAAGCGGCGATGCGACCCGGGATCTAGACCCCGGGTCTCGCTTACGCTCGCCCGGGGTGACGATGGAGCCTTGGTCCGAATCGCGCTATTCTGTAAGCGTGAATGTTCATCGTATTCATTCGATCACTGGATACACCGCCAGCGTAACCCGCGAGGGGCGTTGGTTCGTGGCGCAGTGCTTGGAAATTGATGTCGCGAACCAGGGCCGCAGCGAGAAATCTGCGCTTACGAATCTGGCCGAGGCGATGCGTTTGATCTTGGCAAAATGAACACGCCTGCCGCAACCACCATAGATAAGCCGATCCAGGTATATCTTGATAAGAGCACATACTGGAATCTCGCCAAGGGGCAAGATGATCCAAGTATGGCGGAAGCTCTGCGGTTGTTGTGTTCCTTCAAGGAAAATCGTTCAGTTGAGTTTCGGTACTCGGCAATTCATGTGTTGGAGTTGTTGAAATTCAATGATGAGAAGAGAAAGAATGCACTGGCTCGCATTGAAATAATGAAACTCCTTTCTGGTGATCAAACATTTCGGCCGCTCGACAAGATCATAGAATTTGAGCTTTCTGAGGCGCTGGGCTCTAAGCTACCGCCCAACTATTGGTTAGGCTCAAAGGGCTTTTGGGTTGAGTCTCCTTCCCTGGATGAGTTTCAAAAGTCATTGCCGTCTCGTATGGCAGTTATTGAAGAGATGAAATCAACAATTCGTGGCCTGCCTTTGCAGCGGCATGAACGACGAAAAATGATCTCCAAATTTGTTTCGAGTGGCAATCGGCTATCAAAGGAGGGGGTCGAATATCTGCGTGCCAATCGACGGCAGGACGGTATATCTGCGATATCCGATAAATACCCCGTTACCGAGAGATTCTACTCATTCGACTTCTTTGATGAATGGCTTATGGGGCGCCAAACTGATTTGGCATTTTACCGGGAAGCGCTAAGGGGCCTGCTTGATCCGGCTAACTTGGCCGCAGTCTATCGTGATCATGTCGAATTCAAAAAATCAGAATCGTTCGATTGGGTTCAAAAATTCGGCCTCTTGATGTTTCGTGAATTTTCAGATTTCGGCGATCAAGTCAGGACGTTGATTGAGCAAAATAATCTTGATCTTAAATCGGGATCGAAGCTCGCGAGCAATGCAATTGATAAGCTTGACCGATCCCGAGTTTCGTCACGCCTTGTCGCGCGCACATTGGAAGCTAAAGGGATTGAGTTAACCGACGAGATATTCGCGAAGATTCGGCGCCAGCCCATCGTTAGGGCGTTTGAGCATGTTTTTGCTTCCTATCAGCGGTCGTTTGCGAAGAAGCCGCTCCAGGTCCCTTCAAAAAGTGATGGAGGCGACCTCCTTCATGCTCTTTACACGCCATATGTTGATATTTGGTACGGCGATTCGAAGACGTGTTCTTATTTTCTGGAAGGTGGAAATTTTCCATTTAAAGCCAAGCTAGTCTCGTCTCTGCCTCAACTCATAGATGCCTTGAACGTGATGACCGCTAAGTGAGTTCCAAATAGCAGCCCCTCACCCGCATTTGGAGAAGCCGCAGGTCGTGCAGGTGTCGCAGCCTTCCATGCGGATCAGCGTCGGCGCGGTGCATTTGGGGCAGTGACGCGCACCCGCGAGCCGTGCGGTCGAACCGTCCGGCGGCGAACCCGTAAACAATGCCGCGACCGTGCCGGAAGACGCATTGGTATTCGCCGGTGCTTCGGGCATTTCGGTGACAGCGCCGCCGCCCATCGCGGCGACGGGCATATGCTCGGCCGCCGGATCGCTCGACAGCGCTTCGCCGGGGCGCAGGAAACCGATCTGCACCATATGGCGCTCGATCACTTCGCCGATCGCCGCGAGCAGCGAGGGCACGTAGCGCCCGCTCATCCACTGGCCGCCGCGCGGATCGAACACGGCTTTGAGTTCTTCCACGACGAACGACACGTCGCCGCCACGCCGGAACACCGCCGAGATCATGCGCGTCAGCGCCACGGTCCAGGCGTAGTGCTCCATGTTCTTCGAATTGATGAACACTTCGAACGGCCGGCGGCGGCCTTCGCTGACCACATCGTTGATGGTGATGTAGAGCGCGTGCTCCGCGTCCGCCCATTTGATCTTATAGGTCTGGCCCGGCAGCGCTTCGGGCCGGTCGAGCGGGCGGGTCATGTAAACGACACTCGCCTCGTAATGATCTTCGGGCTTGGACGGCGACTTGCTGAAGGGCAGCGATTGCTGCGCCTCGGGCTTTTTCGGCTCGTCCTTCTTCACGGTCAGCACGGCGCCCGTGATGTCGTTGGGGCGATAGGTCGTGCAGCCCTTGCAGCCCAGCGCATAGGCCTGGGTGTAGACATCCTTGAACGCCTCGAAGGAAATATCCTCCGGGCAATTGATCGTCTTGGAGATCGAGGCGTCGATATATTTCTGCACCGCCGCCTGCATCACCACATGCTCGGCCGGGGTCAGACGCTGCGCATCGACGAAGTAATCGGGCAATTGCGCGTTCTCGCCGAACATCCGCTTATAGAGGCGATAGGCGTGATCGGAGACTTCCTCCTGCCGGCGCGTGCCGTCGGGCAGCAGCACCGTGCGCATATAGGAGAACGAGAACACGGGCTCCAAGCCCGACGACACGTTGTCGGCCATCAGCGAGATCGTGCCGGTGGGCGCGATCGAGGTCAGCAGCGCGTTGCGAATGCCGTATTTGGCGATGCCGTCCTGAATCTCGGGCTCGAGAATCTTGACCTGCTCGCCTTGCAGATATTTCTCGCGGTCGAAGAGCGGGAAGGCGCCTTTCTCGCGCGCGAGGTCGATCGACGCGCCATAGGCAAGGCGGCGGATCGCCCCCATCCAGCGCTCGGTCTGCAGCACGGCGGCTTCGGAACCGTAGCGCAGCCCGCACAGGATCAGCGCGTCGGCAAGGCCGGTGACGCCAAGCCCGATACGGCGCTTGGCCTTGGCTTCGGCTTCTTGCGCGTCGAGCGGGAAACGCGACACGTCGGTCACGTTGTCCATCATGCGCACGGCGAGTTTCACGACGCGTGCGAGTTCGGCCTCGTCGAGTTCCGCGTTCGCTTCGAACGGATGCTTCACCAACGCCGCGAGATTGACCGAGCCGAGCAAGCACGCGCCATAAGGCGGCAGCGGTTGCTCGCCGCACGGGTTCGTCGCCGCGATCGCTTCCGCGTACCAAAGATTATTGGCGCGGTTGATGCGGTCGATGAAGATCACGCCGGGTTCCGCATACGCATAAGTCGCGCGCATGATCTTGTCCCACAGCTCGCGCGCGCGCAGCGTTTTGAAATGCGTGCCGTTGAAGGTCAGTTCCCACGGCGCGTCCTCCTTCACCGCGGCCATGAAGGCGTCGGTGACGAGGACGGAAAGATTGAACATGCGCAGGCGGCCGGGCTCGCGCTTGGCTTCGATGAATGCTTCGATATCCGGATGGTCGCAACGCAGCGTCGCCATCATGGCGCCGCGCCGATGCCCCGCCGACATGATCGTGCGGCACATCGCGTCCCACACATCCATGAAGGACAGCGGGCCGGACGCGTCCGCGCCCACACCCTTCACGGGGGCGCCCTTGGGGCGCAGCGTGGAGAAATCGTAGCCGATGCCGCCACCCTGCTGCATCGTCAGGGCCGCTTCGCGCAGATGGCCGAAAATGCCCGACATGTCGTCGGGCACCGTGCCCATGACGAAGCAGTTGAACAACGTCACATGGCGGGCGGTGCCGGCCCCGGCGACGATGCGCCCCGCCGGCAGGAATTTGAAATCCTCCAGCGCCGAGCGGAACTCGGCCGCCCAATGGGCCTGCAACTCGGGCGCTTCGGCCTCGGCCAGCGCGTTCGCCACGCGCGTCCAGGTATCCTCGATCGATTTGTCGATCGCGGCTCCGTCGGGCGCTTTGAAACGGTACTTCATGTCCCAGATTTGCTGGGAAATGGCGGCGATGGGGCGCATGGCGTGTCGGTTTCCCGTGTACGAAGGGAAGGGGAAGGTCTCGGTGCCGGGGAAAGATAGGCGCTCGGCAGCGTTCCGGCAACTCGAAGTTCTTGATATGTTTCAACAAGCTTCAAAACTACAACATATTGGATATATTCGATTTTTCGAATTACCCCGGCGACCCACAGGGGACGCCTTGGGGATAGCGCTGCAAAGTGATACGATTACATCCGACTACACCCGAATACAGGTGATATCGCATGGCCAATGACAGCCCAACCGAACCGATCACCGTGCGCGCCGCCAAGGAAACGATCGCCGAGATCGACGCGATCGCCGACGCGACCGATCGCTCGCGCAACTACGTCATCAATCAGGCGCTGCGCCAATACGTCGAATTCAACGCCCGTCAAATCGCCAAGATCAAGGAAGGCATCGCCGCGATGGAAGCAGGCGATGTGGTCGACGCCGAAGAAGTGTTCGCCGATATCCGCAAGCGTCACGGACTCGGCCGCTAGGTGCGGCTCTTCGTTTCACGGCCGGCGCGCGCCGATCTCGACGCGATTTTCGATTGGATCGCGTTCGATAACAGGCCAGCGGCGACCGCGACGTTGCGGGCGATCGAAACCGTCGCCTATCGTTTGGCGACCTTCCCCGGTCTGGGGCGCGCGGGCACGTTGGACAATACCCGCGAAGCGGTCGTGCCGAGTTTGCCTTACGTTATTGTCTATGCCGTCGATGACGCTCTCGAACGTGTAACCATTCTGGCCGTGCTGCACGGGGCGCGCGATTTCCCCGGTGCCGTCGCCGGCCGCAACGCGGAGGCGAAAGAATGACCCCCTTGCTGACTCGCGTGACCGCCGACGAAGCCGATGCGTTGCCCTTGCCGCCGGGCCGCTTCAGCGCCCAGGCGCTGAATTCGCCGGGGCTGGAGGCGCGCTGGTATCGCCCGCCCAATCCCGACACCCAAAAGCCGCATGACCGCGACGAGGTCTATGTCGTCGTACGTGGTGCGGGCGCGTTCGAGCGCGAGGGCGTGCGCGTACCCTTCGGGCCGGGCGATTTGCTATTCGCTGCGAAGGGCGACACGCATCGCTTCGTCGATCACTCGCCCGACACGTCGGTCTGGGTCGTGTTCGGCGGAAAAAGCTAAACGCCGAGATCGACGGCGCGCGGGAAGGCGCGCACGCGGACCTTGCCGTCGCGGCCGCGCAAATCAACATCGACCGCCGCGATGCCGCGCGCGTCGAGCGCTTCGCCCGCGACACCCGCCCGGTTCAACACCGATTCCGCCACCACGAGCTCCACGCCGAAATCCTTGGTCAAGCCCTCGATGCGGCTTGCCGCGTTCACCGTGTCGCCGATCGCGGTCAGATGCATCGCGCGCGCATAGCCCATCTCGCCCACGATCGCGGGGCCCGCATGCAAGCCGATGCCGATCTTGAGCGGCGCTTTCAAATCGTGTGCAAGTTCGGCGTTGAGCTTGTCGAGTGCTTCGCCCATTGCCTTTGCGGCCGTCAACGCCAGCCGCGCGGCGGCATTCGCGTCGCGCCCGTCGGTGCCGAATAGCGCCATCACGCCGTCGCCGATGAATTTGTCGACATAGCCGCCATTCGCTTCGATCGCGCGGCCCATCGCGGCGAAATAGCGGTTGAGCAGGAACACCGTATCGAAGGGCAATTGTCCGGCCGATAGGCCCGTGAAGCCGCGCAAATCCGCGAACAGCACGACGATGTCGAGCTCGCGCCCCGTGCCGTAACCGTCGCCGCCGCGCGCGGTCGCGGGGCCGGCATAGGCGGGCAGCAGCGGCACGATCGAAATCGGCCCTTTGCCGGTGACGAAGGCTTGGCAGGCAAGGCGCACGATCGCCGTGCCGTCGGCGCCATCGGGGTCCGCGCCGACGCGCGCGAGAACCTTGCGCTCGGCCGGGGCGGCGGGCGTGAGGTCGGCGGCCCCGGCGGCGACGCGCACGCGGCAGGTCGAGCAGCGCCCGCGCCCGCCGCAAACGCTGGCATGGGGCACGTTGTTGACGCGCGACGCGCCCAGCAGCGACAGGCCGGGGGCGACGCGCACGCTGCGCCCGTCGGGATAGACGACGGCGATACCGGCGCGCATCCGCTTCAATTGCCCGCGCAGCAAGCCGATCACGCCGGCGATCAACACGGCGATCCACCACAGGCGTTCGGTCTGCTCGGCGCGCCCGATCAACGCCATATAAGCCGTGCCGCGCGGGATGTTGTATTCGCCGTCGAAGCGCGCGCGGAATGCCGGTTCCGCCAGCAGCGCTTCGGCTTCGCGCATGCCCGTCAAGAGACCGAGCAAGGCGAGGATCGGCAGCAGAATGGCGACGCACGCCAGCGTGGCGCGCCACTGCGGATAGAAGGGCTTCAAGCGCAGCCAATGCGCCATGCCGATGCAGCCATGGAACCACACGACGCACAGCCCGATGGCAAGATCGGTCGCGACGCCGGGATTGAGCACCGCATTGCCGACGATTGCGGTGTGAAAGGGCAGGTAGCCGAATTGCTCGGACCCCATGCGCACCAGCGTCACATGGCCGACCATCAGCGGGACGATTAGAATGCCGAGCAGCAATTGCAGCACTTCGGCGGGCCTGATGCCGCGCCAGGATTCGCGCATCGCCAGCGCGTAGAGCCCCAGGAACGCATGCAAGGCGAGCGCGCCGTAGACCAGCAGCGATCCGGGCAGCGAACGTAGAAAGATGAAAACCGGTGTCGCGAAGGTTTCCGCTGCTGTCAGCGAAATCAGCATCGTCGCGTGATTGACGAGATGCGTGGCGACGTAAGCGAACAGAACGAATCCCGCCCCCAGGCGCCAGGCGCGCAGGGCGGCGGGGTTCATGCGCGCCCCGCTGACGTCGTATTCTCCATTTCCAATTTCGTCGTGGCCGCTTCGATGCGCGTTTCGATCTCGCGCATGAAGGCCGCGCGCGGCATGCCGGGCGGAATGACGCCGAGCACGTCGACATAGATCGTGCCCGGATGTTTGTAGAAGCTGCGCCGTCCCCAGATCTGGCCCGAGTTCAACGCCACCAGCACGCAAGGTATGCCGAGCTTGGCGTAAAGCCCGGCCGTGCCCGGCTGATAGGGATAATCCGTCGTCGAAGCGCCGGGCTTCACGCGCGTCCCTTGCGGAAAAATGATGATCTGGCGCCGATCGGCGACCGCTTCCATCGCCCCGTCGAGCATGCGCTTCAGCGCCTTGGCGCCGCCCTTGCGGTCGACCCGGATCATCTTCTGCTTGATCGCGAGCCAGCCATAGATCGGCACGCGCAACAGTTCCTTCTTCATCACGTAGGTCGGATCGGGGCAGACGAGATAAAAATAAAGCGTGTCCCACGCCGATTGGTGCTTGGACACGATCAAGACCGGCTCGCGCAGCAATTCGACTTGGCCGCGGAGTTCGATCTTTGCGCCGACGATCACGCGCAAGCCCAGGCACACGAGCCAGGCCCAGCTGCGCGCCAAGCGATTGACGCCCACGCGCGGCAACGCGAACAGCGGCAGCGAGACGATCAGCGCGAAGACGGTGACGCTGAAGAACCAGATATTGAAGGTCAGCGAACGAAGATACGCGATCACGGAATTTCCCCGGGGGCGAGGTCGGTTTCGGGCGGCGGGACCGGCATATAAGGCCGGATCAACGCGCCCAGATATTTGTGATACTCGCCCTGCACAAGCGCGAAGGTGCCGGGCCAGCGCCACCACGCTTCGATGCGAAAGCCGTCGGGGAATACGGGGTGTGCCACGATTTTGGCGTCGGGCATCGCGCGGCGGAATTCCAGCAGCGAACGGCGCATATGGTAATTCGCGGTGACGAGGCGCAAGGACGCAAAGCCCTCGCGGTCCATCCACGCGGCGGTTTCGCGCGCATTGCCCAAGGTCGAATCGGCGGCGTAGCCGAGCTCGACGCAGCATTCGACCTCTTGCGGCGATTGGCGCGTGATCCGCAGCAATTCCTGCACCTCCACGCCCCGATAGACACCGGAGACCAGCAATTTCTTCCCGCGGCCCGCGGCGAGCAGATGCAGGCCTTCGCGCAAACGCAACGGTCCGCCGGTCAGCACCACGATCGCATCGGTCGCATCGCCCGCGTCGAGATTGGGCGCGCGGTCGATCGTTTGCGCGAACCAGACCAGCCCGCCAGCATAGGCCAGCGCCGCTGTTACCAGCAGCAGGAAGATCCACGCGAAAGGCCCGCCGCGCCCGCGCTTCATGATGGCGTGCCCAGCAACGCATCGACGGCGGCGGCGAGATCGGCGTGCACGCGCACCGGCAGCAATTCCGCCGGAATGCCCGCCGCCTGGATTTTGGCGCCGTGGCCCGTGCGCACCAAATGGCGCGGACAGCCGGCTTTCGTCGCCGCTTGCAGGTCGCGCAGATTGTCGCCGACGAACGGCGTTTCTGCTGCGGTCGTGCGGAATTGGCGGATCGCGTCGAGCAGCATGCCGGGCTCGGGCTTGCGCCGTGGCGAGGCATGCGCGTCCGGGCAATGGAAGATCGCGTCGAGCGACGCACCCGCGCGCGCCAATTCGTCGCGCAATTTGGCGTGGATGCGCGCGAGCATCGCTTCGTCGAAAATGCCCTTCGCGATACCGGCTTGGTTGGTGCAGATCGCGATGGTGAAGCCGGCGGCGTTCAACCGCGCGACCGCCTTGGCGGCCCCCGGCAGCATGACGAGCTCGCCCGGATTCTTGACGTAATCCGGGCGGTCTTCGTTCAGCACGCCATCGCGATCGAGCAGGACGAGTTTCATCGGGATATCTCTACACGATCCTCGCTAACGCCCGCATCACGGTCGCGTAGGCGGAAATCGCCGCGACCAACGTCGCCGCCAGGGGGACGGCGGCCAAAATCGTCCAGCCCAGCGGATCGAGCGTGGGCAGCGGGAAGGCCAGCGCCCCCGTCGCGGTCGCGAGCATATAGGCGCCGGCCAGCACGCCAGCCCCGAGGCTCGTGCCGATGGCAGAACCCAGGAACGCCAAGCGCAACGCCGCGCGCGCGAATTGGCGGGCGATGTAGCGATCTTCGGCACCGACCAGATGCAGGATATCGACCGCCTCGCGGTGCATGGCGAGGCCTGCGCGCGTCGCAAAGCCGACGGCACCGGCGGCCGCGATCCCGACCGCGACGACGACGACCAGCGCCACGATCCCCGCCGCGCGCGCCACGGCCAGGAACCCGCCCAGCCAGCGCGCGTGATCGTCGACCTGCGCGCCGGGGGCGGCGGTCTTGATCGTCGATTCCAACGCGCCCGCGTCGAAAACGACGCCCTTTTTCAGCCGCGCATCGACCAGCGTGGGCAAGGGCAAAGCGCGCACGTTCTCCGCCCCCAGCCAGGGGGCGAGCAGCGCTTCGGCACGTTCGCGCGGCAAGGCTTGGGCATGTTCGATCGCGGGATCGAGGCGCAGAATGTCCAGCACGTCGCGCAATTGCTGGGCTTGGCGCGCGGGGTCGGGCGTCGCGGGAATCTCGATCGTCGCGATGCCTTCGAAATCGGCGCGCCATTTCGATCCGGCCGACGACAACGCAAGTGCTAAACCCAAGGCGAGGGCGGCGAGCAGCGACAGCGTGCCGATCACGCCGGCGATCCAGCGCCGCTCGCGATCGCGCTCGAGCCCGAGTTCCGAGCCTTTGAGTTCGGCGCCGGGCTTTTTCACGCGGCACCTTTGCGCGTTTGATAAAGCGCACCGCCGTCCAAGCGCAGCTCCGGATGCCGGGACTCGTTCACCAACTGCATGTTGTGGGTCGCGATGACGATCGTCGTGCCCAGGCGATTGAGCTCGTCGAACAGCCGCATCAAGCGCACCGCGATTCGGTCGTCGACGTTGCCAGTGGGTTCGTCGGCGATCAGCAAACGCGGCCTGCCGATCACGGCGCGGGCGATCGCCACGCGCTGCTTCTGCCCGCCCGACAAGGTGGGCGGCAGCGCGTTGAGGTGATCGCCCAGGCCGACCCAGGCCAACAGCTCGGCCGCGTGCTCGCGCACTTGGGCGTCGGCGATCCCTTGCACGCGCAAGGGCAGGGCGACGTTGTCGATCACCGGCAAATGGTCGAGCAGGCGGAAATCCTGGAACACCACGCCGATCTGGCGGCGCAAGGGCGGCAGGTCGCGGCGCGCGATGGCGGTCACATCCTCGCCGAACAGCTTGACGGTGCCCCGGGAAGGTTTGCGGGCCAAATACAGCAGCGACAGCAGCGAGGATTTGCCCGCACCGGAGGCGCCGGTCAGGAAATGCAGGCTGCCTGGGGCCAGGGAAAAGCTGATATCGCGCAGGATTTCGGGCCCCAACCCATAGCGCAAACCGACGCGTTCGAAGCTCACCATACCGTCCCGCACCCTTCCGGAATTCGGCACGGACGGCCGCGCCTCGCAGATCGTCCGAATCCTGGCACGCGGCGCTTGCTCCCGGCAAGCTTGCCGGGTCCGCCCCCCTCCCCCTATAAACGTCTCGGGTTTCTCGCGTTTCCGCCTTTGGGAGTCGCTTACGGCACGTCCCGCATGATCGTCGCCTGCCCAGAATGTTCGTCGCGATTCCGCGTGCCCGAAGACGCGTTAGGGGCCGGCGGACGCTATGTGCGTTGCGGTAATTGCGGCCATAGCTGGGTTCAGAAGCCGCGCCAGGCGATTCTCGAGGTCAATCACCGCTTTCCGCGCACCGAAAAGCGCCTGAAGAAGGACGAGCCGGGCGCGGCCATGCCGGCGCCCGCCGCCGCACCCGCGCGTTCCGCCGGGCGCGGCCTTTTGGATATCGCGCAGGAGGAAATGGCGCCGAGCTTCGCGCCGCCACCCCCACCGCCGCGCATGGCGCCGCCACCCCCGCCACCGGCGGCGATGCCCGAGCCAGAGCCCGATTTGGCCCCGCCGGTCGAGGAAGCGCCCTCGCTGGAGGCGCTGGCCGAAACGGTCGCCGAAACGGTCGAGCCCGCCGACGACATGCCGCGCCGCCGGGGTCCGCGCCCCAAGCCGCCGGAAGCGCCCAAGCGTTCGATCGCCGCGGCGATCGGCTGTATCGTGCTGCTGGTTACGATCGCCGGCTCGGGCCTCGCGGTTCAGATCCGCGCCGATGTCGTCACCGCATTCCCTCAATCGCGCGCGATCTTCCAGGCCTTCCGTTTGGATGTGCCCGCCCCCGGGGCGGGGCTCACCGTCACCGTTCAGCCGCCGGTGCGCGGCTCGTCGGCCGGCACGCCGACGATGGAAGTCAGCGGCAAGCTGCGCAACGCCTCGGCGTCGGCGCAGGCCGTGCCGATCCTGCGCGTCTCGCTGATCGACGAAAAGGGCGCCTCGGTCGCCGATCGCGATCTGACGCTCGATGCCACGCAGCTCGAATCGGGCGAAGAGGCCGCGTTCACGGTCGTGTTCGAGAACCCGCCGACGGCGGCGCAGAACCTCGTGATTACGCTGCACGACCGCCCGGGCGCGGGCTTCGCGCTGCCGTCCTGGCTCGCGGATCTTTTCTAGAACCGGCGCAGCAGGCGTTCCAGATAATCACGTTCGCCTTCGGGGCGGGCGCGCTCGCCCAGGCGGCGGATCAGCTCGTCCAGGATTTCCTGCGAGCGCATGATCTGCCCTTCGCCCAAACCCGGAATGCGCTGGAACGCGTCGGTCATCGTGCCGTTATTGCCGTCGAGATCGCGGCCGGCGGGATCGCGCTCGCTGGTTTGCTGATCGCCGAACGCGTCTTCGCCTTGGCCTTCGCC
The DNA here is from genome assembly GCA_020161965.1 of Pseudomonadota bacterium. Taxonomy (GTDB): domain Bacteria; phylum Pseudomonadota; class Alphaproteobacteria; order CACIAM-22H2; family CACIAM-22H2; genus Tagaea. The sequence goes on along the minus strand of JAIUNH010000048.1, from coordinate 1,072 downwards.
CTGGCCTTGGCCCTGTTGCTGGCCGAAGCGCTCCATCATCTGGCGCATCGCTTCGCGGGCACCCGCGCGTAGCTGATCCAGCGCTTCCATCTGCGGGCGCAATGCGCGGCCCGGCTGGCCGTTGCGCAATTGATTGCCCGAATCGCGCATCGAGCCTTCGGCTTGGCCGAAGCCGTCGGGAACCTGGCCCATCATTTCGCTGAATTGGCGCATCATGTCGCCAAGCGCCCCGCGCAGCGAATCCTGTTCGTCCGCGTCGCCTTCGCCGTCACCCTCGCCTTGACCCTGGCCTTGCTGGCCCTGTTGCCCCTGTTGGCCGCGCTGACCCTGTTGGCCTTGCTGGCCGGGGCGGAACTGGCCGGGGCGGTTCTGCTGCGAGCGGCGGAAGGTACGGTCGGTCAATTGCTGCTGGCGCTGCATCATCTCCTGCAGGCTGCGCATCATTTCCTGGGCGCCGGAATCGCCCGGCTGGCCTTGCTGGCCCTGCTGGTTTTCGCCGCGCTGGGCCTGCATCGTGCGCAGGTTTTCCAGCATCTCCTGCAAGCGCGACAACAGATCGCGCGCCGCATCGCGGGCCCCCGTGCGCGCCAATTGGCGGGCTTGGTCGAGCAAGCGTTGCAGATCCTGGCGTTCCAAACGCTGGCTGCGCTCCGAATTCTGATCGCGGCGCTGCGCCTGTTCGGGATTGCGCATCGCGTTTTCGATCATCGCTTGCAGATAGCGATCGATCGCCTGCTGCAATTCCTGCATCAGCTTTTCGATTTCGGCGTCGGGCGCGTTCTGGGCGAGCGCGTCCTGCAAACGCTGCTGGATCGCGCGCAAATCGCGCTCGGCGGACGACAAGCGCCCGTCTTCGATGCGCAAGGCGACGTCCCACAGCAGGTTCTGCATTTCGTCGACCACGGCGGGCGTGGCGTCCTTGGCGATCAGGCGCTGGGCGGCGGTGCGCAAACCCAGGAACACGACCGTGTCGTCCGAATATTGCGGCGTGTTGGCGCCGATCGCGGCGATGGCGCGCGCGATCAATGCGCGGCGCGACATATCCGCCACCAGCAGCTTGCGCTGTTCGACG
>JAIUNH010000047.1 GCA_020161965.1 Pseudomonadota bacterium | reverse complement strand
GCATCGAGTGGTTCGCGGATTCGACCTGGTACGTCGAAACCTATCTCGGGCCGGCGCCCGAGAAGGTCGGCTGGCATCTGGTCGCCTCGCGCGGCGATTTCCGGCTCTATCAGCGGGTCAAGGAATGAAGCTGACTTTCCTGGGATCGGGTGACGCGTTCGGCTCCGGCGGCCGGTTCAACACCTGTTTTCTGCTGGAAAGCGGCGCCAAGCGCATCCTGATCGATTGCGGCGCTTCGTCGATGATCGCGATCCGCAAATTCGGAGTCGATCCCGCGACGATCGACGCCGTGCTCGTCACGCATCTGCACGGCGATCATTTCGGCGGCTTGCCGTTCTTCCTGCTCGACGCGCAATTGATTACGCGACGTGCCCGTCCGTTGAAGCTGTTCGGCCCGCCGGGATTCGAGAAGCGCCTGCTGGCGGCGTGCGAGAATTTCTTCCCCGGCTCGACCCAAGCCAAACGTCCTTACGAATTTTCGATCGCCGAGCTGTCGCCCGAAACGCCGCACGACGTGGCGGGGTTTACGGCCACACCGTTCGAAGTCGTGCATTGGTCGGGCGGGCCGCCTTACGCCTATCGCATCGAGGCCGACGGCAAGACCTTCTGCTATTCGGGCGATACCGAATGGGTCGATACGCTGGTCCCGGCGGCGAAGAACGCCGACCTGTTCGTGTGCGAGGCCTATTTCTTCGACAAGAAGGTCAAATACCATCTCGACTGGCGTACGTTGGAGGCACGCTTGGTCGAGATCGGCGCCAAGCGCACGATTCTCACGCATATGAGTGCGGAGTTGCTCGCGCGCTTGGGCGAGACCGCTTGCGAAACCGCCGACGACGGGAAGGTCGTCGAGTTCTAGATCAGCTCTTCGCGCCGACCGACGCGATCGCGCGGTTGGTTTTCAGCAGCGCGTCGAAATAGCCGATCGTCTTTTTCAGGCCCTCGTCGAGCTGGATCTTGGGCTGCCAGCCCAGGATCTTCTGCGCCTTGTCGATGATCGGCTTGCGCTGCATCGGGTCATCCGCCGGCAGCGGACGCTGCACGAGCTTCGACTTCGCACCCGTCAGGTCGATCACGCGCTCGGCAAGCTGCTTGATCGTGAATTCGACCGGGTTGCCGAGATTGATCGGGCCCGTGACGTTGTCGGGGCTGTCCATCAGGCGCACGAAGCCTTCGATCAGATCGTCGACATAGCAGAAGCTGCGCGTCTGCTGGCCGTCGCCATAGATCGTGATGTCCTGGCCCTTCAGCGCTTGGACGATGAAGTTCGACACCACGCGCCCGTCATTCGGGTGCATACGCGGCCCGTAGGTGTTGAAGATGCGCGCGACCTTGATCTTCACGCCGTGCTGGCGGTGATAGTCGAAGAACAGCGTTTCGGCGCAGCGCTTGCCTTCGTCGTAGCAGGCGCGCGGGCCGATCGGGTTGACGTTGCCGCGATATTCCTCGGGCTGCGGATGCACTTCCGGGTCGCCGTAGACTTCCGACGTCGAGGCCTGGAAGATCTTCGCCTTCACGCGCTTGGCAAGGCCCAGCATGTTGATGGCGCCGTGGACCGAGGTCTTGGTCGTCTGCACCGGATCGAATTGGTAGTGGATGGGCGAGGCCGGGCAGGCGAGGTTGTAGATCTCGTCGACCTCGACATAGAGCGGGAAGGTCACGTCGTGGCGCAGCACCTCGAAATGCGGGTTGCCGAACAGATGCGCGATATTGTCCTTCGTGCCGGTGAAGTAGTTGTCCACGCACAGCACGTCGTGCCCGGCGGCGACCAGCCGTTCGGACAGATGCGAGCCGAGGAAACCGGCGCCGCCGGTGATCAGGATACGCTTGCGCAAGGCCATGGATGAAACCTTCGGAGGTAAGATGCCGACCGGATATCAGGACCGGGCTTGACGTACAACGCCTTCGACGATCAGGAATTCCCGGTCGCCGCCGTGCAGCACCGCCGCCGCCAGCCGGAAATGGCGGTAAACGCCCAGATCGACCCCGATCCGATGCCGGAAATCCTGGGGTTCCTTGAAAATCGTATGGCCGTGGACGACCACAGCACCCGGGTCGAATTCCTCGGCCAGGAAGGCGTCGCGGATCCACATCAGGTCCAGCGGTGACTGGGCGTCGAGCGGCACGCCGGGGCGTACTCCGGCATGGGCGAAGAAATAGCCGCCGACCCGGTGATGGCTTTTAAGCGCGCGCAGCTGGGCAAGGCCCGCTTCGCCCAAGGCCGCGGTCAGGCCGGCGCGCTGCTCGGCCGGGGAAAGGTTCCGGGCGACGCCATAGCTTTCCATCGTCTCCAGCCCGCCGTTGCGGAACCACAGATCGGGCTCGCGCGTGTCGTCGATGAAGTCGATCATCAGGGCTTCGTGGTTGCCCATCAGATCGGCGCGTTCGAAGCCCGGCCAGTCGCGCGTCAGGCGTTCCAGCACGCCCTTCGAATCGGGGCCGCGATCGACGTAATCGCCCAGATGCACCAGCACACGGCGTTTGGCGTCGCGTTTTTCGGCGTCGGCCCGGATGCGCGCATGCATCGTGTCGAGGATATCGGCATAGCCGTGTACGTCGCCGACGGCGTAGATGACGGTATCGTCGGGGAGCATGTTAATTCTCGATCGCCGCGCGGATCAAAGCGACGTGTTTTTCCAAATGCGGCGGCACCGATGCGCCGTCGCGCACGGCACGTACCAGTTCCGGGATCGGCCCGTCCAGGCGCGCGTGATCCATGATCTCGCTCGGGAACGCGCCGACGGGCCCGTCGACCTGCATGGACGGCGGCAAAGCGGCGGGGCCGAGCTTGACCATCATCGCGGCCATCGCGGCGCGTTCGACATCCGGCCCGCCGATCCCGTGGGCGGCGGCGAGTGCCGTGACGCGGGCCGAGGCGCGGCGCGCCATCGCGGCCGAACGCGGATCGCGCTTGGCGGCCAAATTCATCAGCGTGCGGGCGAGGCGCCGGACCGTTTCTTCGGGGTCCGGCGCGGCGCCCGACGCATTGGCGGCAAAGGGGACCGATCCAGCCGGCCGGGGCCCGGCGACGGCCGGGCGCAACGGTTGGCGGCGAACGATGCGGATTTCCTCGGTGGTTTCGCTTTCGGCGGCGGCCTTGGCTTCGGCGCGCGCCATCAGCCGCAAGCGCAGCGCCTGGCCCACGGCCAGGCCCAGCACGATCAGCAAACCCCAAAGCAGCAGCGGATCATCGCCTTCCGGAAACATCGCCTTGGAAGCCTACACCCCTCTCAACCGTTCTGTCCCGAGACGACGCTTTCGTGGCACGGAGATTTGCCCTATGCTCGCGCCCGCTTCGCACTCCCCGATACTCGGGCAACACATTGGTATGAAACGTAAAAACGCCGTCGTTGCGGCCGATCTGCAAACCCTCGTGCTGGGGGCGTTGCGGGCGGCCGATCTGGGTGCCGTCGCCTTGGCCGCGGTCGTCGCCTATTGGGCGCGTCACGATTCCTGGACGCTGCCCGATCTTTATCTGATCGCGGTGATGGCCGCCGTTATTCTTGCCGCGAATTTTTTCCAGCTCGCGCGGCTTTACGTCTTCGCCAATCTGTCGCGCCTCGCCAGCCAGTTCGGCAAAATCGCGATGGCGTGGACCGCGGTGATGGCGAGCTTGATCGCGCTCGCCTATTTCACCCAAACCTCCGTCGCGTTCAGCCGCGCCTTCATGATCGGCTGGTTCGCGCTGGGCTTCGGCGCGTTGATCCTGGTGCGTTTGCTGCTGTTGCTCCAACTCGACAAATGGCGCGTCGACGGCAGGCTCGCGCAGAACGTCGCGGTGATCGGGGCGGGCGAGATGGGGCGCGCGTTCCTCAAACATCTCGCCGATGTCGATACGCATGAATACCGGATCATCGGCGTGTTCGACGATCGCAAGGACCGTTTGCCGCCGGAACTTGAAGGTCACAAGGTCGCGGGCACGGTCGACGATCTGATCGCGCATTCCAAGACCGGTGCCGTTGATGCGATCATCGTGGCGATGCCCTGGCAGGCTTCGTCCGATTTGCAGGAGCTGATCAAGAAGCTCAAGACCGTGCCGGTCGATGTGAAGCTCTGCCCCGATTACATCGGCACCTATCTGCCCGCGCGCGGCTTCCACGCCATCGCCGGCATTCCGATGCTGTCGGTGCTCGAGCGCCCGCTCTCGGGCTGGAGCCTGGTGCTGAAGGCGCTGGAAGATCGCGTGCTGGGTGCCATCCTGCTGGTGCTGCTGTTGCCGGTGCTGGCGCTGGTGGCGCTGGCGATCAAGCTCAACAGCCCGGGGCCGATCCTGTTCCGCCAGCCGCGCTACGGCTTCGCGAACAACCCGATCGTCGTCTACAAATTCCGCTCGATGTATCACGGCCGGGTGGAGGCGCCGCATGTGCCCCAGGCGACGCGCGACGATCCGCGCGTGACGCGGGTGGGGAAGTTCCTGCGCAAGACATCGCTCGACGAATTGCCGCAGCTCTGGAACGTGCTGAAGGGCGACATGTCTTTGGTCGGCCCGCGCCCGCATGCAGTCGCACACAACGAGCAATACGCCAAGATCATCGACGATTATCTCGCGCGCCATCGCGTGAAGCCGGGCATCACCGGCTGGGCGCAGGTCAATGGCTTGCGCGGCGAGACCGACACGCCCGAGAAGATGCGCCGGCGCGTGCAGTTCGACCTTTACTACATCGACAATTGGTCGCTGGTCTTCGATCTGAAGATCCTGGCGCTGACGCCGATCGCTGTACTCGGCAAGGAAAACGCGTACTGAGTGGTTCGCGTAACGTCGTACGCATCATTCGACCCGCGAGGTGCACCAGTCGCGAATATATCGAGGCGGCAAAAGCTTCGGTTGGGGAATAAACCAAGCTTCGCATTTGAGGAGAAGACCCGGGATCAAAACGACGGCCGTGAAGACCGGCGTTTTGTTCCATTCGCCGAATGCGCACAAGAGGCTGGCGCGGCGGAAGCCCGACGCTTCGTAGCTATCCATACTGTAGACCCGCCTGCCTTCCCGTCGCTCGACGTCAGACGGACCGGGAAATCCCCAAATCCCGCCGTCGGAATGCCGCAACTCGGCATAAGCGATCGGTGTTTTTCCGTCTTGCGGTGCAACTGCGGGGCATTCCGTAACGACCTCTGTCTGCGCATAGGAGGAAACACCGCCGAAGCACAGCGCGAAAGCCGCGAATAGAAGGCCGCATATCCAACGTGTCATGGACCCGCTACCTTGCCGGACTTTGAATCGCGGAAAACTCAGCACCTGCATATCCGCGTTCGCCGGGTTGCCGTTCGAAAGGATAGAATCGCTTCTGCGCATTGCCGATCTTTTCATTATTAAATTGATCGAGAGCCCAGAAGCCTTTGCGGCCTTCATGAGTACCATAATTGAGGAAAATCCCCGCGTGACGGCGGATCGGTGGCTTTCCGGGTTCGTTGCGCTCCTGTGGATAGCGTGTGTCGCCATTCTTGTCGGGGCGGAACGTCGCGATCGCGGTGCCGGGTTTCAGCGGGGGATCGTCGGTCGCCTTGATCGCGTCGCCCGCGCGCCAAGTCGATGTATGTCCGAGATTCGCCGCTTTCTTTACCAAGCCGACGCATTCCTTGCTTTCGCCGAACCAGCGCTTCGAAGATTGTGCCTGTCGTACGAGGCCGTCGAGGTCGGGGACGGCCGCCGCGCGATTCCTCTCCGGCGGGGCATCGCTTGCTTGAGCGAGTTGTTCACTCTCAGTATCCGGGGCCTGCGCGACCTGAACCGGCTCGGCGTCCTCCTCGTCGGCCGCTTCCGGTGCATCGGCGGGCTGGAGCCGGTCGTTTCCGCCGAAGTTCTGGTTCGTTTCGTCGCTGGCTTGCGTATCGCCGAGCAAGCGGGCGCGTAAGTGTAGCGGCCAGTTATTGGCGTCGAGCAAGCCGTCGTCATAGACCACGTTGGCGCGCTGCTGTTCCTCGAACGCGCGCTTGGCTTCCAAGCGTTCGCTAAAGGCCTTGATATACTCCGGATCGAGCAGCCCATCGCGCGACATCGGCGGCAAGGGCGCGAACGGCGCGTCGGATGCACGAGGCTGGATTTCCCCCATCGTGCCATCGACGGCCGGGCGCGTCATCGGTGTGACGATGCCGTCGCGGTCAGGCCGATAATCGCGGATGCGCGGCCCTTCCCCGCGTTGGCGCGGCACGGTGCTCGGCATCAGGATATCTTCCATCCGAATGCCAATCGGATGGTCATTGGCGATCGGGCCGCCGAAGAATTGGCGTTGCAGGTCCGGCGCATCGCCCAACGCCGATAGGATTGCGCGGATCGCGTCGCCGCCCTGGCCGGGTTTCGTTTGGTCCCATTGCCCGACGAAGTCGCGCGCCTGGACGATGCCCGGTGTGCCCATCGTGCGGACATAGGATGCGAGTGTGGCGGGCGCGTCGGCCAAGCCGCTGCGATGACGCTGGAGATACTCGGCCATCGAGCGGTTCGAGCCCACCATGTCGTCGTCGGGGGCGGACAGGCCCGGGATCGGCGCGAGCTTGAGTTCGCCATAACTGCCGTTCAGCAAGCCTTTCTCGCCTTGCGCCAAACGATCGTGATGCTCATCGACCTCGCGCGGGCTCGGGGCCGGATACTTGCCCAGCGTCGCGCCGAACTGGTCGCGCATCTTGGAAATCGTCGGCCCGCCCGGGCGCAGCCAGCCATCGGCCTTCAGATCGTTGCGCTTCTGATAGGAGCGGATCGCGTCGTCGAGCGTATAGAGCCCCCAGCCGGTCGGCCCGTCGGTCTTGGCGAGATCGAGATCGCCGGCGTTTCCGAGGATCGTCTGCACCTTGATGTTATCGGCGCGGCGCGTGGGATAGCCCAAGCCCACATCGGCATCGAGATCGAAGAACCCGTTCGAGCGTCCCGGCATTTGAAACGGGACGCTATAATCGTCGTCGGACATTTCGAAGAGGGGGCGGGCAAAAGCGGACATGGCGACATATTCCTCTGATTGCGGTTCCTCCCCTGGAAAACCGCATAAGAACAATCAGCGAAAATATCAACGCGGAAAAAGAGATTTAATTAAGTAGATGATCGCAAATCATCCTACGCCGTTTCGCGCCCGCCGCCAATGCCGCTTCAATCAAAACGTGCCGACTTGTCCGTCGGAGCGTGGATCGGTCGCCCCTTCCAGCAGTGCCTTGCCGCCGCCGGCATCGGGCGTGCGCACGATCATGCCGGCATGCCCCATCAGATCGGTGTAGTCGGCCGCCGCGACTTCCAGATCGTGGCCCATGCCTTTCAGCGCCGAAATCGTGCTGGCGGGGAAACGGCTTTCCAAACGCAGCTTGGTCGTCGCCGTGCCCCAGGTGCGGCCCAGCAGCCAGCGCGGGGCGGTCACCGCCGCTTGCGGCTGCATGCCGTAGAACGCGTAGCGCGAGAAGATCATCGCTTGCGTCTGCGGCTGGCCGTCGCCGCCCATCGTGCCGTAGACCATCGAGCGGCCGTCGTCGAAGAACGCCATCGCGGGGTTGAGCGTATGGAAGGGTTTGCGCCCCGCCATCAATTCCTGCGCGGCTCCCTTTTCCAGCGAGAACGACGTGCCGCGGTTCTGCCACAGCAGGCCGGTTTCCGGCAGCACGCAGGCCGAGCCGAATTCCCAATAGATCGATTGGATGAAGCTCGCACTACGCCCTTGCGCGTCGATCGCACCCATCCAAATCGTATCGCCCTTCTTGGGCGGCTGCGGCCACGGGCCCGCGAGGTTCGGATCGAATTCCTTCACCAGCGACGCGACCTTAGCGTCGGATAGCAGGCTTTGCGGATCGACGGTCATATAAGCCGGATCCTTGACGTGCTTGTCGCGGATCCGGAAGGCAAGCTTCGTCGCCTCGACCAACGCATGCACATATTCCGGCCCGTCGCAGCGTTCAGGCTTGATGCGCGCGAAGATCGCCAGGATCAGCAGCGACGCCAAGCCTTGCGTGGGCGGGATCATGTTGTAGAGCCGCGAACCGGGCACGCTAACGGTCAGCGGCTTCACGACCTTCGCCTTGTGGCGCGTGAGGTCGTCGAGCGCCACCGGCGAACCGATGCGCTTCAAATCCGCCGCGATCGCCTTCGACAATTCGCCGCGATAGAAACTCTCGGTCCCTTCGCGGCCGATCTTGGCGATCGTCTCGCCCAAGGCCGGCTGTCGGAAACGCTGACCCGGTGTGGGCACTTTGCCGCCGGGCAGGAACGCCGCCTTGAAGCCGGGCTGGTCGATGCATTCGGCGAGTTTCTCGGTCGTGAAGCGCACCTGGGAATCGGTCGCCGGGAAGCCTTCGCGCGCGTAATGCACGCCCGCTTCGACCAAGCGCGACAAAGGCAATTTGCCGCCCATGGTTTGCGACAGCGCGTAAGCCGCCCCCCAGCCGGAGACCGTGCCCGCCACCGTGTTGGCGGCAAGCGGCCCGCGCGACGGGATCGCCGAATGGCCTTGGCGGCGATACCAAGCGGGCGACAACGCCAAGGCGGCCGCACCGCACGCGTCGATCGCCACCGGCTTGCCGCGCCCGTCGTCGATCAGCCAGAACCCGTCGCCGCCCACGGCCGTCATATGCGGGTAGACGACCGGAATCGCCGCCGCCATCGCGATCATCGCTTCGACCGCGTTGCCGCCTTCGCGCAGCACGTCGAGACCGGCTTGCGCGGCCAGATGATGGGGGGCGGTGACCATGCCGCCATGGCCGCGGGGACTGCTGAGCATATCGGGGACTCTCCGTTCCTAAGCTTCGTTTCGTTCTAACATGCAAAGCACGAGCCTTGCCCAGTCCGGATTCCGGGGGTAGAGAGCGCTGGAAACTCGCCCGACCGGAGCACGCCCCCGATGGCCACCGCCGACGAAACCTACAAAAAGATGTTCTTTGTCTCCTGGCAGGAGCTGCATCGCGACTGCAAGGCGCTGGCGTGGAAGCTGGTCGCGGGGGGCCCTTGGCGCGGCATCGTCGCCATCACGCGCGGCGGCTTGATCCCGGCGGGCATCATCGCGCGCGAACTGGATCTGCGGATCATCGACACAATTTCGGTCGCGACCTATCAGGGCCAGCAGATCGGCGACGCGTCGAAGCTGCTGAAGCCGCTGGCCGAAGGCACGGTCGACGCGACGGAAGGGCCGCGCTGGCTAATCATCGACGATCTGGTCGATACGGGCGCGACCGCCAAGATCGTGCGTGCACTATTGCCGGGGGCGCATTTCGCCACCGTCTACGCCAAGCCCGCGGGCAAGCCGATGGTCGACACCTACGTGACCGAGACGAGCCAGGACACCTGGATCATGTTCCCGTGGGATACCGAGCCGCAATTCGTGCGACCGATCGTGGCGGCAAAGTAAGTACGCTCAACCGCCTTCGGCGATTTCCTCGAGCTCTTCGCGCTTCAGGATATCGACCTTGGTCTGCGACGGCAGGCCGATCGTGCCCTGCTTTTTAAGCTGGGTGAACGTGCGGCTGACCGTTTCGGTCGTCAGCCCCAAATAGTCGCCGATATCCGCCCGGCTCATCGGCAGGTCGATCGGCGAATCCGGGCGACCGCGCGCCGCCGCCCGGCGCGACACCATTGACAGGAACGACGCCAAGCGCTCGCGCGCGGTCTTGCGGCCGAGCAGCAGCATCTGATCCTGTGCGGCGACCAATTCGTTGCCCGCGACCTCGAGCAAGCGATGCTCGAGATTGGGGAGTTCCGTCAGCAGATTTTCGAGCTTGCGGCGCGGGAAGCGGCACAGCCGCACATTGCCCATCGCCTCGGCCGAATAGGCGTAGCTTTTGTTCAGCGCCACGCCCAGGAAATCGCCGGGGAACAGAAAGCCGGTGATCTGACGGCGCCCGTCGGGCAGCAGCTTATAAAGCTTCACCGCGCCTTCGACGACGTTGCACAGATGCTCGGCCGGTTCGCTTTCCTGGAACAAGGTCGTGCCCGGTTCCAGATACATGATCGTCGCGATCGCGCGCATCCGCGCGAGCTGCGCGGGCTCCAGCACTTCGCACACGCTGGTCTCGCGGATCGCGCAATCGTCGCAGGGCGATTCGCGTAACGCCGGCTTCACCGCCGTCGCGCCCGCTGCCGATCCTGCCGCCATCCGAAAACCCCCACGAAATTCACGTAAAATCGATACCGATATTGGACCCGCAAGGGGGCCTCGCGCAAGCCCGGCCGGGCGCCGTAAATCCGACGCCAAGCCGCTGAAATCACGAAATCTCGCATCGGCGTTGATCTTCCGGCCCGGCGACGGCGTACACAGCCGCAAATGTCCAAATTTCTCACCCTTCTCGCGGCCCTGGTGCTGTCCTGGTCCGCCACCGCCGCGCCACGGACGCTGGAATTCGACGTGCTGCGCGATGGCGCGCCCATCGGCACGCATCGCGTGACGATCGCGCATGACGGTGGCGACACCCGCGCCACGATCGAAATCGATATGGCCGTGCGTTTGGCTTTCGTGACCATTTATCGCTACACTCATCGCAGCACGGAATTGTGGCGCGACGGGCGTCTCGTATCCCTCGATGCGCGCACCGACGACAATGGCACGCGCACGCACGTGACCGCGCGCGCAACCGATGCGGGGCTGGCGATCGACGGCAGCGGCGGCCGTTACGTCGCCCCGGCCGCGACGGTGCCGACCAGCTATTGGAATCGCGAGAAAGTGATGCGCTCGCCGCTGCTCGACACGCAAAGCGGCAAGCTGATCGACGTCTCGGCCATGGCGCTGGCGGCCGATGCCAACGGCACGCGCTATCGCCTGGCGGGCGATCTGGAAGCCGATCTTGTCTACGGTCCCGGCGGCGATTGGACAGGTTTGTCGTTCGCGGCCCGCGGGGCGCGGATCGATTACGTCCGCCGCGGCATGGCCGCCTCCGCCGCACGTTGATTTGAATCAAAGACCGGCACGCCCGGCTTTGGCAATTTGGCGCGCATGCTGAAGGAATTCGCCCGTTCCGCCCGCGATCCGGCCATCGCCCCGCAAGCCGCCAACGAGGGCGGGCGCAACTACGGCGTGCGTCGACTGACCGGGCGCGACGTGCTGCGCGCCTATCCGTTGGCGCGGCTTGCCGCCGGGCATCTGACGCTCGCGGCATGGCTACGCTTCGCGGCGGCCCTGGGCGCCAAACCACCGGGCGCCAAAGCGCCGCGCAAAGCCGCGGCCGGCCCCGCCGAACGCGGGCTGCTGGGGGTCGAAGATCAGCGCGGCTATCTGCATGCGCTATGCAGCTTCGCGGTCGCGCCCGATCTGCGCACCGGGCGGCGCCTAACGATCGACAATCTCGTCGCCCTCGATCTGATCGACGGCGATATCCCGGCCCAGGCGCTGGTCGGCGCCTTGGACAAACTCGCACGCGAGTTGGATTGCCCGGCCTATGTCGTCCATTTGCCCGAAGCCGCGTCGCGCGGCGGGCGCTTCAGGTCGGGCATGACCAGCGGCGGCGGGCGCGAACAAATCTGCATCCACCGCTCGCTGACCACGGTCGGCGCGGAAAACGGTGCGGGAACCGCCTAAATACGGCGAAAATCCGCGACTCGTCTCTTGCTAGGCCAAGGCGCGGGCGCCTAAATTACCGGCTTCGCGTGTTCCGGCCGCAAACTTGGCCGTCTGACGAGGTCGCCCGTGCCCGATATCCGCCGCGCGCGTGGTTTTGATCTCGCGCGTGCCCTTGGGCACGGCGCGCGCCTATTCGCGTTCTCGTTGATCATCGCCACGAGCGTATCGGCCGTCGCGCAAGCGCCGGTGCCGCGCGCACCCGAAGGTGCCTCCACGATCGCGGCGCCGCGCAACGCCGTCACGGCCGATCGCCAGATGGTCGTCGCCGCCAATCCGCTGGCCGCCGACGCCGGCCGGCAGATCCTGCGTCAAGGCGGTTCGGCGGTCGACGCCGCGATCGCCATGCAGATGGTGCTGAACCTGGTCGAGCCGCAAAGCTCGGGCATCGGCGGCGGCGGGTTCGTGCTGCATTACGGGGCGGAGCGCAAACGCGTCGACGCCTATGACGGGCGCGAAACGGCCCCCGCCAAAGCCACCGCCGATATGTTCCTGGATGCCGAGGGCAAGCCCCTGGCATTCAACGAAGCCGCCCTTGGCGGGCATGCGGTCGGCGTGCCGGGCGTGCTGCGCATGCTGGAATTGGCGCATGACGAACATGGCCGCCTGCCCTGGGCGCGGCTGTTCGAACCGGCGATGCGTTTGGCGCTGGACGGGTTCCCGATCTCGCCGCGTTTGGCCAAGCAAATCGCCGATACGCCGCAGCTCAAGGAATTCGCCGCGACGCGCGCCTATTTCTTCGACGCCGACGGCAATCCCAAGCCGGCGGGCACGCGGCTGACCAATCCCGATCTCGCCGAAACCTTCCGCGTGATCGCCAATGGTGGTGCTCAAGCCTTCTACAATGGCGGCCTCGCCCGCGCGGTCGCGCGCGCCGTGCGCGAAACCGGCAAGGGCGGCAAGCTCACCGCCGACGATCTCAAAAACTATCGCGCCTTGAAGCGCGAAGCGGTGTGCGGCGCCTATCGCCAGCTGAAAATCTGCGGCATGGGCCCGCCCTCGTCGGGTGGCATCGCGGTTCTTCAGGCGATGACGATCCTGGAGCGTTTCGACCTGCGCGGGCTTCAGCCCAATTCCGCGCCGGCCGTGCATCTGATCGCCGAGGCGACCAAGCTCGCCTTCGCCGATCGCAACCGCTACCTCGCCGATCCGGAATTCGAGCAGATCCCGGTCGAGCGTTTGACCGACCGCAAATATCTCGCGGGCCGCGCCAAGCTGGTGAATGCCGAGCGCGCATCGGGCCGCGCGGAACCGGGCCGTGTGGCCACGCGCGCCAGCCGTGCCGCCGACACGCTAAGCGAACTTCCCGCGACATCGCATTTGTCGGTCGTCGACGTGGCCGGCAACGCGGTCGCCTTCACCACGTCGATCGAGCGCGCCTTCGGCAGCTACGTGATGACGCGCGGCTTCCTGCTCAACAACCAGATGACCGATTTCGCCCTGCGCCCGCGCGACGGCGACGTGCCCAATATCAACCGCGTCGAACCGGGCAAGCGCCCGCGCTCGTCGATGGCGCCGACCATCGTGCTCGACCGCGAAAGCCGCTTGGTCGCGGCCCTGGGCTCGCCCGGCGGCCCGCGCATCATTCCCTATGTCGTGCAGACACTGGTCGCATCGATCGACTGGAACATGGACGCGCAACGCGCCGTCGCGTTGCCCCATGCGGTCAGCATGAACAACGGCACGATCGAGTTGGAACGCGACACGTCCCTCGCCGGCCTCGCCGCCGATTTGAAGGCGCTGGGGCACGAGGTGACGCTCAACCACCAGACCAGCGGGTTGAGCCTGATCCAAGTGGTTCGCCGCCAAGGTCAGACGCGCCTTGTGGGCGGCGCCGATCCGCGCCGCGAAGGCGAAGCCCTGGGCGATTGAAAAGCTCAGGCGATTAATTCGCGCCGGGGCGCACGCCCATCCGCCGCCATAAATCGTCGTCGAGATCGCCTTCGCGCACCACCGTGGGCGGGGTCGGCTTCAACGCGGGCGGCGGCGGGGCCGGCGGATCGATTTCGACGGGGGCGCGGAAATAGACGACCCATGCCGCGGTCGCCAACGTCGCCAGCATCGCCGTGCCAAGGCCCGCGAACAGGAACATCCGATAGCGTTGCAGGACGGATTTGGGTGCCGCCGGCGCCTTG
>JAIUNH010000046.1 GCA_020161965.1 Pseudomonadota bacterium | reverse complement strand
CCACTCCACCATCTGCTCGGTGCGCGGGCTCGATTTGTAGGGCCGCACGAACAAGAGATCGATATCCGATTGCGGCGCCATTTCCGCGCGGCCATAGCCGCCGACGGCGGCGATCGACAGACGCTCGCCCGCGGTCGGGTTCGACGCCGGATAGATATGGCGATCGGCGAAATCGTAGACGAGGCGCACGATCTGATCGATCAGGAAGGCGCCCGCGCGCACGGTTTGCGCGCCGTTGGCGCTGCCCGTCGCACCCTGCTTCATCTCGAAACGGCGGCGGATTTCCGCGCGGCCGGCGCCAAGAACCGCCTTCAGCTTTTCGATGGCGACGGGGCGCAATTTCTCCGCCGGACCCTTATGCGCTTCGGCAAGGGCGCGCAATTCGCCGTCGATGGCGCGGCGGTCGATAATCGCGCGCTGATTGGCGACGTCGTCACGGGGCGAAGATTCGTCCATCACTTCAGTATAATGATCGGGTCGAACGGAATGGAGACCATTTTGCGGCGTATATACACGGTATTCCTGGCGGGCCTAGCGCTGGCTGCATGTCACCCGGCCCCGCCCAGTGCGCCCGCGTTACGGGCCGGGCTGTCGCAAGACGGCCGGGTGCTGGAAATCCAGGCCGACGACGCATCGCCCATCGTCGCGGCGGAATTGCGGCCGGCGGATGTGGAACCCATTCCGGCGCGCAAGATCGACGTGATCCGCCCCTTGCCGTTGCGCGAGGAACGGCCCGGTGTGGGCGTGGGGGCGTCGGGCGGTTCGTCGTCGGGCGTGGATTTCGGGATGAGCTTTCGCGTGCCCTTGGGCCAGGATCGTCGGCCGCGTTTGATCCGTTCGACCGCGTTGATCGATTTGCCGGAAAATTACCGGCGCGGCGGCGGGATCGTGCGGATTACATTCGCGGACGACAATGGCGACCGGCGCGTTGTCGATCTGCCCGCCCCCTGATAAAAGCCTGCCCATGACACATCTTCTCCCCCGCCGTGCGGCTCTCGCACTCGGCCTTGCTCTGGTGATCCCGATGTCCGACGAAGCCGACGCGCAAAGCTCCGATCTTTCGACCGCCAAGCGCACGCGCTCGGGTCTCGGCATCGTCGACGTCAAGGAAGGTTCGGGCGATTCGCCGACTTCCGGCCAGAATGTGCGCGTGCACTACACCGGCTGGCTGCTGGAAGACGGCAAGCGCGGCCGCAAGTTCGACTCGTCGCGCGATCGTGGTCAGCCTTTCGAATTCCCGCTCGGCATGGGCCGCGTCATTCGCGGCTGGGACGAAGGTGTGGCCTCGATGAAGCCGGGCGGCCAGCGCACGCTGATCATCCCCGCCGATCTGGGTTACGGCGCGCGGGGTGCGGGCAATGTGATCCCGCCGAACGCCGTGCTGGTGTTCGACGTCGAATTGCTCGGCGTTCGCTAAAAGCGGCCGCCCGCGACGAAGCGCAAAATCCCGGCGGCCATGTCGGCTTCCTGATCGACGAAACCATGCGGCTGGCGACCTTCGCAGGCCGCGAGGTCGCCCGGCTTGGCGTTCGATCCAGGTCCGCCTTCCATGATCGCGGCTTGGCGGCGCGGGGAGGCACTCGCCTTCTCGGCGATGTGCTTCACGTTCGTGGGCGGGGAACGCAAACACGTATCCTTCGCGTGGCCGAGGACGAGCAGCGGCATAGCGATCCGGTCGAGCGGGAACATGAACACGTCATGCGCGACCCAGGGCAGGTTGCCGCGCGCCCCCGCACTGACCGGCGAAGTGATCACTACACCGTCGGGCTTGGCGTCGCCGTCCAAACGGCTCGCGGCATTCGCCGCGGAAATCGCACCCCGGCTCGTGCCCACCAGCCACACGGGCACGCCGAAGTGCTTGCGCATTTCGGCGACGGCCACACCCAAGGCTTGCGCATGCGCAAGCTCGACGCGAAATCCGGCGAGGCCGTCGCGGCCGCGCCATTCGATTGGCGAATCGGCCAGCGCCGTCACGACACCGCCTTTGACGAAATCCGGGATAGATCGAATCAAAGAGTTTCCGCGCAGATCTTTGGCGCAACCGCCCGCGTCGAGATTGGACATCCCGTTGCCGCCGGGCAGCAGGATCAGCACGGCACTTGGCTTCGCTTCGGGTGTGGCGATCGACAGCGCGAATTTGCCGCCTTCGGGCGGATCAATCGTCGCGATCTCGCCGCAACGCGTTTGCGCCGCCAGCGGCGACGCAAACAGCATCAGGGCGAGAACGAGCGTGCGCATCACACGGACCGCGTGATGCCGCCATCGACGCGCAGATTTTGGCCGGTGATGTAGCCCGCATCGTCGGACAGCAGGAACGCCGCCGTCTTCGCGATTTCGGCCGTGCTGCCGTAGCGGCCCATCGGGATCTTGGGCAGCAGCGCTTCCTTCACGGGCAGCGAGTCGATGAAGCCGGGCAGAAGATTATTCATGCGGATGCCCGCCTTGGCGTAGCGATCGGCGTAGAGCTTGGCGAAGGCGCCCAACCCGGCGCGCAACGTGCAGGAAATCGGGAAAATCAAATCGGGCTCGAACGCCGCGAAGGTCGAGATATTGACCCACGCGCCCTTGCCTTGCTTTTCCATGATCGGCGTGACGATGCGCGCAAGGCGCACCACGTCGAGGATCACGAGATCGAGACCGGTCTTCCACGCATCGTCGTCGAGCGACAGAAGATCGCCCTTGGGCGGATGGCCGGTCGAGGTGACCACGCCGTCGATGCGGCCCCATTTCTTCATCGCGGCGTCGGCGAGGCGTTGCAGATCGGCGGTTTCGACGACCGAACCGGTAATGCCGATGCCGCCCAGTTCGGCGGCCAGTTTCTCGGCATTGCCCGACGGCGAGAGCAAAGCGACTTTCCAGCCGCGCGCGGCGAGTTCGCGGGCACATGCACCACCCATGCCTTTGCCCGCACCGGTGAGAAGAGCGACATTGTCGGTCATGGCGTTTCCTTCGCGCGAAGTTTTTTGATTTCGTAGAGCGCTTCG
The DNA here is from genome assembly GCA_020161965.1 of Pseudomonadota bacterium. Lineage (GTDB taxonomy): Bacteria > Pseudomonadota > Alphaproteobacteria > CACIAM-22H2 > CACIAM-22H2 > Tagaea. The sequence continues at coordinate 10,698 of JAIUNH010000046.1, read as the reverse complement.
AGCGCTTGCTTGGGCGTGAGCTCGTCCGGCAGCAACGCGTCGATCGCGGCCTCGAGTTCCGGATTGCCCGCATGTTTGGGCAAGCCGCCTTTGGGCGACGGGGCCGCGAACAACGGCAGATCGTCGGCGAGCTTGGCGAGGTTCTGCGCCTCGGCCCCGCCTTCCAGCGCCTTCAAGACTTCTTCGGCGCGCGTCACGGCGGCTTGCGGCAAGCCCGCGAGTTTCGCCACGTGAATACCGTAGGAACGATCCGCCGTGCCCGCCCCGACTTCGTGCAGGAACACGACGTCGCCCTTCCATTCCTTGACGCGCATTGTGCGGCAGGAAAGTCCGGGCAGCTTGGCGGCCAGCGCCGTCAGCTCGTGATAATGCGTGGCGAACAAAGCGCGCGCTTTGTTGGCGGCGTGAAGATGTTCCACGCAGGCCCAGGCGATCGACAAGCCATCCCACGTTGCCGTGCCGCGCCCGATCTCGTCGAGGATGACGAGCGCACGCGGCCCCGCGAGATTGAGGATCGCGGCCGTCTCCACCATTTCGACCATGAAGGTCGAACGCCCGCGCGCGAGGTCGTCGGCCGCACCCACACGGCTGAACAATCGATCGACGGCGCCGATCCGCGCGCGCTTGGCGGGCACGTAGAGCCCGGCTTGGGCGAGGACCGCGATCAACGCGTTCTGGCGCAGGAAGGTCGATTTACCGGCCATGTTTGGCCCGGTGACCAGCCACACGAACTGACCGCCTTCGGCGTCGAGCGTGCAGTCATTGGCGACGAAGCCCGCATCGCCGCGCGCCTTCAACGCCGCCTCGACGACCGGGTGGCGCCCGCCTTCGATCTCGAACACGCGCGACGAATCCACGGCGGGCCGCGACCAATCGCCATCGACGGCGAGATCCGCGCTTGCGGCGGCGACATCGAGGGCGGCGAGCGCTTGCGCCGCGCGTGCGATCTCGCTGCCCTTGGCCACCACATCGCGCACGAGTGTGGCGAAGAGTTCGAGTTCGACGGCCAAGGCCTTGTCGCGCGCCCCGGAGATGCGCGATTCGAGTTCCGAGAGCTCGACGGTGGTGAAGCGCACCGCACCCGCCATCGTCTGGCGATGGATGAACTCGCCGCCCGGCTTCAGCAATTTCTCGCCGTGCTGGGCGTTCACTTCGACGTAATAGCCGATGACGTTGTTGTGCTTGATCTTCAACGCCGAGATCTTCGTCTCGTCGGCGTATTTCTGTTGCAGCCCCGCGATCAGGCGCCGTCCTTCGTCGCGCGCTTCGATCAACGTGTCGAGTTCGGGCGCGTAGCCCTTGGCGATGAAACCGCCGTCGCGCGCATCCAGCGGCAGATCGGCGGTGAGTGCCCGCGTCAGCGTGTCTGCGAGTTCGCCGTGCTCGCCCAGATCGTCCAGCGCTTGAACGATTCCGGCGGGAAGCTTCACGTCGCCCGCGTGACCGCGCAATTCGGCGCGCACTTGCGGCGCTTTGCGCAAGCCCAAGCCGATCCCGGCGAGATCGCGCGGGCCGCCGCGCCCCAACGCCAAGCGCTGCAACGCGCGTTCGAGATCGGGGAATCCGCCCAGCGTGTCGCGCAACGCGTCGCGCGCGCGCGACGCGGCGACGAAGAACCCGACCATGTCGAGTCGTGCGGCGATGGCGGCCGCATCCGTCAACGGCGCGCCCAGGCGCTGCGCCAGCAATCGCGCCCCGGCGGGCGTTTTGGTGCGGTCGATGGTGGCGAGCAGCGAGCCGCGCTTCTCGCCGCTTTGGGTTTCGGTCAATTCCAGCGAGCGCCGCGTCGCGGGATCGATCTCCATCGTCCCGCTTTCGGCGTTGCGCGAAGGCGGCGTCAAACGCGGCAAACGGCCTTTCTGCGTCAGCTCGACATAGTCGACCAGCGATCCGGCGGCGGCGATTTCCGCGCGGGTGAAATTGCCGAAGCCGTCGAGCGATTTGACGCCGTAGAGCGTTTCGAGGCGCCGGCGCCCGTTTTCGGAATCGAAGCGCGCCGATGGCAGCGGTGTCAGCAGTGTTTTGAACGGCTCAATGGCACCGGCGAGATCGGCGGCACCCGCCAAGCGTTCGGACAGCAGCAATTCGCCGGGGGCGACGCGCGCCAACGCCGCACCCAAGCCGGCGGCGGAAACGCTCTGCACGCGGAAATCGCCGGTCGACATGTCGAGCCACGCAAGGCCCATCGCCCCGGCCGCTTCGGCCAGGCACGCGAGATAGTTGTTGGATCGCGCGTCGAGCAGCGTGTCTTCGACCAGCGTGCCCGGCGTCACAAGGCGCACCACATCGCGCCGCACCACGGATTTGGCGCCGCCGCGCTTCTTGGCTTCCTCGGGCGCTTCCATCTGTTCGCAGATCGCCACGCGGAAGCCTTGGCGGATCAGCCGGGCGAGATACGCCTCGTGCGCATGCCACGGCACGCCGCACATCGGGATTTCCTGTCCCAGATGCAGGCCGCGTTTGGTCAATGTCAGGTCGAGCGCCTTCGCAGCTGCAACAGCGTCGTCGAAGAACATCTCGTAGAAATCGCCCATCCGATAGAACAGCAGCGCGTTCGGATATTGGCGTTTCAATTCCAGATACTGCGCCATCATCGGGGTGACAGCGGCATCGGTATCGCGGGCGGTTTCGCGGGGCGGAGCTGTGTTGGTATCGGTCATGTCGGGAGTGAGAATAATTTAGGCAGCGCCGCGTGCAATGCAGCATTTGATTGATGCGCCGAGTTTTTGACGGCGCGGGCTCGATACACGTACCATAGTGCGTATAACGAGGTCGCGCATCTTGCGACGGCCCGGTCTGGAAACGTTATTCAGCATAAAGGCGAAGCCGAACATGACCTCCCATTCCGCGCCCGTCACCGAACAGGACGCGCTGCTCTTCCATCAGCAAGGCGGTAAAGCCGGCAAGATCGAAGTTGTCGCGACGAAGCCGCTGACGACCGCGCGCGATTTGTCGCTCGCCTATTCGCCCGGCGTGGCCTGGCCGTGCTTGCATATCGCGAAGAACCCCGACGCTGCTTACGACTACACGTCGAAAGGCAATCTCGTCGCCGTCATCTCCAACGGCACGGCGGTGCTGGGGCTCGGCGATCTGGGCGCACTGGGCGGCAAGCCGGTGATGGAAGGCAAGGCCGTTCTGTTCAAGCGTTTCGCCGACGTGGACTCGATCGATCTCGAGGTCGACACGAAGGACGTCGATCAGTTCGTCAATTGCGTGCGCTATCTGGGCGTCACCTTCGGCGGCATCAATCTCGAAGACATCAAAGCGCCCGAATGCTTCGTCATCGAGCAGCGCTTGCGCGAACTGCTCGACATTCCTGTGTTTCACGACGATCAGCACGGCACGGCGATCGTCGCGGCCGCGGGCCTCATCAACGCGATCGAATTGACGGGCCGCAACATCGCGACGACCAAGATGGTCATCAACGGTGCGGGCTCGGCCGGTATCGCCTGCGCCGAACTCGTCAAGGCGCTGGGCATGAAGCACGAGAACGTGATCTTGTGCGACACCAAGGGCGTCATCTATCAGGGCCGCACCGAATCCATGAACCAATGGAAGTCGGCGCATGCGGCCCCGACCAAGGCGCGCACGCTGAAGGAAGCGATGGAAGGCGCGGACGTGTTCTTCGGCCTATCGGTCAAGGGTGCGGTCGATAAGGCGATGGTCCGCTCGATGGCGGCCCAGCCGATCATCTTCGCGATGGCGAACCCCGATCCCGAAATCACGCCGGAAGAAGCCAAGGAAGCGCGCGCCGACGTGATCATCGCGACGGGCCGTTCGGACTACCCGAACCAGGTCAACAACGTGCTCGGCTTCCCGTTCATCTTCCGCGGTGCGCTGGACGTGCGTGCGCGCACGATCAACGAGGATATGAAGATCGCCGCAGCACACGCGATCGCCGCCTTGGCGCGCGAGGACGTGCCCGATGGGCTCGACGCCGCCTATGCCGGGCGCAAGCTGCAATACGGGCCCGAATACATCATCCCCGTGCCCTTCGATCCGCGTTTGATTTCGGTTGTGCCTGCCGCCGTCGCCAAGGCGGCGATGGATTCGGGTGTCGCGCGCAAACCCATCGCGGATATGGAAGCCTATCGCCACGCGTTGCAGCTGCGCCGCGATCCGGCGGGCGCGATGCTCGACCGAATCTTCGAAACGGTGAAGGCGAATCCCAAGCGCGTCGTGTTCGCCGAAGGTGAGGAGGAAAAGACGATCCGCGCCGCGATCGCCTTCCGCAATTCGGGCTACGGCACGCCGGTGCTGATCGGCCGCGAAGAGCGCGTCGCCGAAGCGATGCGCAACGCCCATATCAACCAATCGGCGGCGCAGCTCGGCCTCGAAGTGCATAACGCGCGCCTGTCGAAGGACAACAAGCGTTACGCCGATTATCTCTATGCGCGTTTGCGCCGCCACGGCTCGCTGCATCGCGATTGCCAGCGTCTGGTCAATCAGGATCGCAACGTGTTCGCGGCGTTGATGGTCGCGACCGGCGATGCCGACGCGATGGTGACGGGCACGACGCGCTCGTATTACCAAGCGCTGGAAGACATCACGCGCGTAATCGACGCCGAGAAGGGCAAGCGCTTCATCGGCCTCACCGTGATGATGACCAAGGAACGCACCGTGTTCGTCGCCGATACGACGGTGACGGAATTGCCTAACGCACGCGACATGGCCGAAATCGCCATCGCGGCGGCGGCGGCGGCGCGCAAGCTGGGGCACGAGCCGCGCGTGGCGCTCACCTCCTTCTCCAATTTCGGCAATCCGGTGCGCGAGAAAGCGTCCCAGGTGCGCGAAGCGGTGCAGGAATTGGAGCGCATGCACGATGGCGGGCGCGAGATCGATTTCGAGTTCGACGGCGATATGAGCCCCGAAGTCGCCCTCGACTACGATCTGATGAAGAACCTTTATCCCTTCGCGCGCCTGACCGGCCCCGCGAACGTGCTGGTCATGCCGGGCCTGCATTCGGCGAACATCTCGTCGAAGCTGGTGCAGATGCTGGCCGGCGGCACGGTGGTCGGCCCGATCCTGGTCGGCTTGTCGGCCCCGGCGCAGATCGCGCAGGTCGGCGCGTCGGTTGGCGACATCGTCAACATGGCCGCACTCGGCGCCTTCCAGGCGATCGCCAAGCAGGGTTGAGCGATGGATCTGGCCGCGTTCCGCGAATCGTTGAAAGGCGACAAACCGCCGCCGGGCCTAACCCGCCCGGTGGAGGCTTTATGGCATGCGGGGCGCGGCGATTGGGATGCGGCGCATAAGCTCGTCCAGCAGGACGAAGGCGAACCCAAACACGATTGGGTGCACGCGCATTTGCATCGCGTCGAAGGCGATTTGTCGAATGCGGGCTATTGGTATCGCCGCGCCAAGCAGCCGGCCGAAACCGGCCCGCTCGACGCCGAATGGGCGAAGATTACGCAAGCGCTTCTAACCTCCCCCTGAAGGAGGGAGGTCGCCGCGCAAGCGGCGGGTGGGGGTGATCGCCGCATCCCCCCACCCTAACCCTCCCCCACAAGGGGGGAGGGGACTAAGCCTGCTTGGCCTGCACGATCGAGCGTTTCATCGAAACGGCGAAAGCCATTGGTACGAATGCGAGTACTGATTGATTCGAGCGGGTGTTTAAGAAGGTTATTTCTTCTCAGTCGCCGAATGGTCGCCGGAAGGCATCATCCTCTGCTTAACTTGAGCAGCATGTTCATATATCCAATTCATATGTTTATTAATTCGTTCTCCGGCTATTGCCGGCACCGGTTCATCCTTAAACATTCTGGCAAGGACAAATACAGCTAGATCGGCCAACTGTAATGGCCGCGCGTCCGGCTTCTCGGCAAAATGGACCGTATCTATGATTCTCTTTAAGGGTAGTCCGAATATACGTTTTGCGTCCTGCAGCTCTTGTGCATCTAGCAAATCGTTTCTACGCGCAAATCGAAGAGAATGCTTAATTAGATTTTTTGCGGGAGTGCCGTCCTCATGAACCACCGTAGCAAGCTCATTCGGGGCAAATTTTTCCAGCCACGCATCTACTCGCAACAGGCAGTCAAGCGTAGCGACATCATGAATTAGCTTTCCCTTTTCCTTATTCGAAATACCAGGATCAAGAGCACCTGCACCAAACTTATCCTTCGAATAAAATCCGACGACAACGGGTAGATGAAGGTCTTCGATTATGAGGGATAGATCATTTAGAAGCCCAATTCGGCGCTCTTGATTGGCCCATTCTGGCTTACGCCGGTCAAAATATTTGCTGCCATGAAAAATATCCGTCGCGTGAAAAACAAATCCGGGCCGGTCTGATTCTGGAATGTATTTATCAATCAAAGCCAATATACGACGATCAATTTCGGGCCATTGTTGGTCCCCATGCACAATTACGCCCGCCACACAAAGATTTGGCGCTTTAAGGTCCGATCCAGACTCATCCAGATAGACTAATCGCACAAGTTTCCTTCCCAAAAGGGCGCGTAAATACCGCAATCCACAAAAACAAGGAAAATATTATAAATATCTAACCTATAGATGTTCAAAGTCAAGCCCTCCCCCTAAAGAGGAGACTCAGGCCTGTTTCGCCTGAACGATCGAGCGGCGGATTTTGCGCGCTTTCGAGAACAGGCGTTCGAGCGTCGCGCCCTCGTCGTGACGGATCGCCTTCTGCATCGTCGCGATATCCTCGTAGAGCCGGCCCATCATCTCGAGCACGGCGTCCTTGTTGGCGAGGAACACGTCGCGCCACATCACCGGATGCGAGGCGGCGACGCGCGTGAAATCGCGGAAGCCGCTGGCGCTGTATTTGATGACTTCGGCGCGCAACGTGCTTTCGAGATCGCTGGCCGTGTTCACGATCGTGTAGGCGATCAGATGCGGCACATGGCTGGTGATCGCCAGCACGCGATCATGATGGGCGGGCGTCATACGCGCGGTCTTCGAGCCGATGCGCTTCCAGAACGCTTCGACGATTCGCGCCGCGTCCTTCGGCGTGCCGCGCACCGGTGTCACGATGCACCAGCGATCCTTGAACAGCTCGGCGAAGCCGGATTCCGGCCCCGAGTTCTCCGTGCCCGCGATCGGGTGGGCCGGAACAAGATGAACGCCCTTGGCGAGTGTGGCACCCAGCCCGTCGAGGGCGGGGCGCTTGACCGAGCCGACATCGGAAAGGATGGCGCCCTTCTTCATCGCCTTGCCCAGCGCCTTGCCGAGCTTGGGATAGGCGGAAAGCGGCGTTGCGACGATCACCAGATCGGCCTTCGCCGCCGCCTTGGCGGGATCGGCGACGACTTCATCGGCGAGTTTCAGCTTGGCGATGGTGCGCCGTGCAGGTGCCGCCGCATCGCACGCGACGATGCGTTTGGCGGCCCCCGATTTGCGCGCCGCGCGCGCGATCGACGAACCGATCAGCCCGAAGCCGATAATCGCCAGCGTATCGATGATCGGTTTCGCCATGATCAGGCCTTCATAAAATCGGCGAGGGCCGCGAGGACCTTGCGCATTTCGTCTTCGGTGCCCAGCGTGATGCGCAGGAATTCCGGCAGGCCGTAATTCGCCACCATGCGCGGAATGATCGCGCGCGACATCAGGAAGTCGTTCGCGGCCGCCGCCGTCTTGCCGGTTTTCGGGAATTCGACCATCACGAAATTGCCGACCGAGGGCAGCGTCGTCAGGCCGAGCTTCGCGACTTCCGCCGGGAACCAGGCGAGCATCTTGTCGTTATGCGCGCGGCTGGCGTCTTGGTGCGCCATGTCTTCGAGGGCGGCCACGCCCGCGGCCTGCGCGATCGCCGATACGTTGAAGGGCCCACGCACGCGGTTCAGCACGTCGATCACGTTGGCGGGCGCGTAGGCCCAGCCCAGGCGCATGCCGCCCATCGCGAAAATCTTCGAGAAGGTGCGCAGCATCACCGTGTTCTCGCCCGCATCGACCAGTTCGGCGCCCGCCGTGTAGTCGTTGCGCGCCACGAACTCGGCATAGGCCGCGTCGACGATCAGCAGCGTGTGCGGCGGCAAGCCGTCGCGCAGGCGCTTCATCTCGGCCGCCGAGATATAGGAGCCGGTCGGGTTGTTCGGGTTGGCGACGAAGCAGATCTTCGTCTTCGGGCCCGCCTTGGCGATCAGTGCGTCCACGTCGGTGCGATAGAACTTCTCGTCCGCCGTCACGGGCGTCGCCCCGGCGGCGTGGGTCGAGATCGGGTACATGACGAAGCCGTACTGGCTGTAGAGCACTTCGTCGCCGGGGCCGGCATAGGCCTTCACCAGCAGCGCGATGAGCTCGTCGGAACCAGCACCCACGACGATGCGTTCGGGATCGAGGCCGAAGCGCTTGCCGATCGCCGCACGAATGGCCGAGGCGCCACCATCGGGATAGCGGTGCATCTCGGCGGCGGCCTTCGCGGCCGCTTCCATCGCCTTCGGCGACGGGCCCAGCGCCCCTTCGTTGGACGACAGCTTGATCGGCTTGGCGCCGCCCGGCACGGAAGACTTGCCGCCGACATAGGGCGAAATCTTCATCACACCGGGTTTGGCTTCGGGACGGCTCATCGGCGAATTCCTTTGTTGCGCGCGCGCGGCGTATTACCAGCCGCCGGGGCCAGCGCCAAGGGCAGCGCATAGCCGCCCGCCAAGCGCACGCGCGCATCCTTGCCCGCCAGTGTCGCCAAGCGCGGATCGTTCGCGGCGAGCGGCGTGGCGCAAACGGCCAGAATGCTTTGGCCGGTTTTGTCCGATGTTTCGGCCAGGATGCGTTCCAGCGCGATACCGGCATCGGCGAAACGCTTGGCGATTTTGGGCCGCGACAGGGCTTCGTCGAATTCGACGTTCAGCAAATGCCGGTCGTCGCCCGACGGATCGAAAGCCTGTTTGCCGACGACCAAACCGCCGGGCTGGGTCTCGGTGCCGTCGACCGGAATGCGCGCGATCACTTGCGTGCCGTCGCGGCCGATGCGCGTCCACCACGGCGTGTCGGAATCCTCGGGCGAGGGGAAGACGGCGATGCTGACAGCACCGTCGGCGAGCATCGAGAACAAACGCGACGCGCCATCGACGCGCCGCACCGCATCGCCCAAGCCGAAATGGCGCTGCGCGAGGTCCGCAAGCCATTCCGGCGCATCCAACGCGCCGATGGTGAAATTGCCTTGCAGGCGGGTGAAGCTCGTCACCACGTCGCGCCAGATGCGCACGACCAGATCGGCGGGCAAGGGGCCGTCGATGCGCTTGGTCAGGCGCCGCAGGATCTGCATCTCGCGGCCCGGCCGGCACAACACGCCGCCCGATCCGCCCTTCGCGGCCTGAACCTCGGCCATCTTGCGCGCGCGCTCGGCCAGCAGGTCGAGCAGCTTGTCGTCGATCGCGTCGAGCTGGCGGCGGATCGCGGTGAGTTTGTCTTCGCTTCCTTCCATGACGCGGGGAAAATGCCACACTCCAAGTTCCGGGGCGATGCTTGAATCCACGAACGAACCGGGCCATGTTCCCTTTCAAATCACGGGAAAAGACCTTTGTCCGCGACGCCACGTATCGCCGCCGTCGATATGACGGCCCCGGATTCACCGGGCCAACGCTTCGAGATTCCGGCCGATCGGCCGTTGAAGCTCGATTCGGGCGTTGAATTCGGCCCGGTTACCGTCGCGTACCGCACTTACGGCGCGCCCAATGCCGACAAATCGAATGCGATCCTGGTCTGCCATGCGCTGACCGGGGATCAGTTCGTCGCCGATACGCATCCCGTCACCGGCAAGCCCGGCTGGTGGGAAGCGATCGTCGGCCCCGGCAAAATCCTCGACACCGATCGTTACTGGATCATCTGCGCCAATGTGCTGGGCGGCTGCATGGGCTCGTCGGGGCCCAAATCGATCGATCCCGCGATCGGCAAGCCCTATGGCCTGACCTTCCCGGTCATCACCATCGGCGACATGGTGCAGGCGCAAGCCCGCCTCCTCGACCATCTGGGCATCGGGCAGTTGTTCTGCGTCATCGGCGGGTCGATGGGCGGGATGCAGGTGCTCGATTGGGTCTCGACCTATCCCGAGCGCGTCTTCGCCGCGATTCCCATCGCGACGTCCTATCGGCACTCCGCGCAGAATATCGCGTTCCACGAGGTCGGGCGCCAGGCGATCATGGCCGATCCCGATTGGCGCGGCGGCGATTACTTGAGTGCCGGCACATTGCCGCATCGCGGGTTGGCGGTCGCGCGCATGGCGGCGCACGTGACGTATCTGTCGGAACAGGCGCTGCACCGGAAATTCGGCCGGCGTTTGCAGAATCGCGCGGCGTTGTCCTACGGCTTCGACGCCGATTTCCAGGTCGAATCCTATCTGCGCCATCAGGGGTCGACCTTCGTCGATCGCTTCGACGCGAATTCCTATCTCTACATCACCCGCGCGATGGATTATTTCGACCTGCAGGCCGAACATGGCGGCGCGCTGCCCGCGGCCTTCGAAGGCACGAAGACGCGGTTTTGCGTCGTCAGCTTCACGTCGGATTGGCTGTTCCCGACATCGGAAAGCCGCACGCTGGTCCATGCGTTGAACGCCGTCGCGGCGAACGTGTCCTTCGTCGAGATCGTGTCCGACAAAGGCCATGACGCGTTCCTGCTGGACGAGCCCGATTTGCACAACACGCTGCAAGGCTTCCTCAATGGCTGCGCGGAGCGGCGGGGCTTGCGCGGCAAATGACCGAACCCTCGATCCTGCCGGCGGCGGCGCATGCCCGCCCGCGC
>JAIUNH010000045.1 GCA_020161965.1 Pseudomonadota bacterium | reverse complement strand
TGTTTTCCTCCCTCGGAGTTTTCCCGATGTGGTGTTTTGAAACCCGGCCGGTCGCGCCGGGGCCGTCTTGTTAGTTCTCCGTCTCGATCTCCATCCGCACCGTCGCTTCGACCGACGCGCCCGGTGCCAGCACTTGCAATCCCGTCCCCGCATGTCCCGCGGGTGCCAGATTGAACGCATCCGCCACGTGGCTGACGGGTTCGAGGCACAGATAGGCCCCGCCCTCCGGCACGTGGAAAACGAAATGATCGAGCGCATCGCTGGCGCTTATGCGGATCGTCGTGCCGTCTTGGCGCGCGATCGTCGCCTTGCGCGACCAGCCCGACAGATAATCCGTGCGGCCCGCCGTATTCTGCGGCGCGTCGTAATGCGTGATCTTGGCGTCGCGCTTGATCGCGACGAAGCCATCGTCGATCGCCCAGTTCCACGCCGCGTCGAACGCGATGCGGTCACCCAGCGCGATCGCGAAATACGGATGCAGGCCGAAACCCAGCGGCATCGGCGCGTCGGACAGATTCTTGACCGTCAGCGTGACGGTCAGCGCATTGCCGGTCAGGTCGAGAAGCTGCGACGTCGTGAACGCCCAATCCCATTCGTCCGGCGTGTGGATATGGGTCATCGTCAACGACGACGCCGTTTTCGCCGCGATCGTCCAGGGCCGGCGCTGCGTAAAGCCATGCAACGCATCCGACGTGCCGGGATGAAGCGGCAAGCGGCGTTCGCGACCTTCGAACACGAAACGACCGTCGCGGATGCGGTTGGAAAACGGAACCAGCGGATAGCAGCCGCCTTTGGGCCAGTTGAACGGGTCGAACGCGTCCGGTCCCATCGGCTGCAAAATATGAACTTGCCCTTTCGGGGTTTCGCGCCAGAATTTCGCGATCCGCCCGCCGGCTTCGGGGGCGACGGTCACGCGCAAATCCCCGGCGGCCAGATCGGCCACATCCGACGCATTTACCGCGTGTTCCGCCGTTTTTGCCGACAAGCGGCGCCTCCCCTTTGAGATTTGATATTTCAGTTGGCGTCTTCTTTACGGTGCCCGATTGCGCCTGTCAACGCGCAGAACGACGTTCCCGGCGGAAGAATCGTAACACCCTGTGCCACACTGCCGGCCAAGCCTAGGGAGTCGCGTTAATGACCGAGAATTCCATCGAAATTTCCGGCGGCGGTGTTGCCGCGCGTATCGCCGCCAAGGGGGCGGAACTGGCCGCCTTGGCCATCAACGGGCGCGACTTGGTTTGGCATCCCGACACGCGCTGGTGGGCGAGCACGGCGCCCATTCTATTCCCGGTCGTGGGCAAATCCCCGGACGGCAAGGTCCGAATCGACGGCCGGTCTTATCCGATGAATCCCCACGGGTTCGCGCGCGATCGGGTATTCGCCGTCATCGCGCAAAGCGCCGACCGCGTTGTTTTCAAAACGACGGACGACGATGCGACGCGCGCGAGCTTCCCCTTCGCCTTCGCTTTGCGCCTGGAATTCGCCGCGCGCGACGGCAAGCTTTTCACCACCGCATCGATCGAAAACCGCGACGACAAGCCCTTCCCTTTCGCGTTCGGCTATCACCCGGCCTTTATCTGGCCGCTCGATCCAACGACACGCGGGCAATATGTCTGCGTGTTCGAGAAGGAAGAGACAGCATCGGTGCGACGTGCGAGCCAGATCACGGGTCTGCTGCATCAGCAACGCTTCGACACACCCGTCGCCGGGCGCCGCCTCAAACCCCAAGACGATATGTTCGTCGAAGGCGCCTTCCATTTCGAAACACTGAATTCGCGCCGCGTGTGGTTCGGCATCGAAGGCCAGACGGGAATCGACGTCGCGTTTCCCGACTCCCCGCAGCTCGGCATCTGGACCAAGCCGGGGGCACCGTATCTATGCATCGAGCCGTGGCAGGGCTTGGCCGAACAAGACGGTGCCGACGGCGAACTCACCAACCGTCCGGGCACGCGCATCCTGGCGCCGCGCGAAATCGCGACCTATCGCCTGGATATCGGGCTTGCCTAAAGTGCGGCCAGATTCGGCAGGAATTTGTCGAGGAAGCGCGTCGTCGCCGGCATGAAATGCGAGCCGTGGTGATAGCTGGGATCGAGACTCGTCACGATCAAGCTGCCGCCGAAACTGACGCGATCCTCGTACATCAGCGTTTTGCCGTCACGATCGACGATCAGCGTTGCGGCACCTTTGGGCGGATCGTACCAGCCGTGCAGATGCCAGGTGATATCGGCCTTGCCGATGCCGTCGAGGGCGCGATGCGCGACGCCCGTGCGCTCGACGCCGAGATCGGCACCGGGTTCGAGCCACCACCAGAAATTCGTTTCTTCCGGATGGAACGACACGGCCGGTATCCACTCGTTCTGAAACGTCTCGCCCATCGCGACCAACGTGCCGCCGTTGCGCAGGAATTCCGCGAAAATCGGCCAATGCTTCGCGAGGCGCTGGGGATGCGTGCGGCACGGCACGAACAACACGCTGACACCCTCCAGCGCGCTCGCGGTCAACGCTTCGGGGCGGATACGGCGCTTGAATAATGCGCCATAGCGCGGGCCTTCGAGCGCTTCGATCTGATAGGAGGCGCCGGGTTGCAGTGTGGCGAGCATGATCAGGCTTCCGTTTCGTGCGCGAGCCAGCGCACCGCGTTGTCGAGCAAGCGGTCGATCAGCGCCATATCCTCGCTGCCCGTCCACAGATCGTTGCCGGCATGCGACAGCACGCCGCCGCCGCCATCGCGGCGCCATACCCAATCGAGCGGGGCGGCGTCGGGGCCGATACCGGTCAGCGCTTGTGCGCCCGCCGGCATCGCGTTGTGGCCGCGCCCATAGAAACCGGCGACGCCGCGCCGCGTTTCGAACGTCAGACGATCGACGCCCTCGAAGAGGGGATGATCGCCCAGCACCGATAAGGTCAGGTGTTTGCGCTGTTTTCCGCCCAGGATGAAATGCCCGACGCCCGGCAGGAAGGGGCGTTCGGCATGGCCGTTGAGCAGCACGCGCCCGCCTTGCGCAAGCATCGCGTCGAAGCCGTCGCGCCATTCCATCGCGCGGATCTGGTCGAGATGCAGCGTCAGCATCACGCCGCGCGCGGCGGCGATGCGCGCTTGCGTGATGTCCCATTCCCATTCGGCGGCGAGACGCCCATCGCGCACGAAACGCGCGAAAGGCTCAGGCACGCCGCCGTGATGCGACAGAACGAGAAGCGGAAGATGCGTGTTCATGTGCAACCGTTATCGAGCTTTGGCGCGCGCGTTGTGTCCGATCGCCGCGACGACTTGACACCTAGTGCTAATGCGAGTCATTTGCAATACATAGGTTAGCGTGTTAGACGCCTGCGCGTGGTCGCGATGGCCGCCCGCCCATCGCGACAACCCATTGACGGATCGAAAGAAATATCGTGCCCGTGAATTTCCCGCTCCGCCCGCTCGCACGATGAAGCGTCTATTCGCCGCAGGACCGATCTGGCCGCTGGTTGCGGTCTTCATCGTCGCAATTTGGGCGGCCGGCGTGTCGTTGACCGGCGTGTCGCGCGCCTTGCTGCCCTCGCCCGTCTTGGTCGCCGACGCGATGCGCGAACTTATCGACGACGGCGTGCTCGCCAAGCATGTGCGGGTCAGCGTCGTGCGCCTCGTTTGGGGCTTCGCGTTATCGACCGCGCTGGCGCTGATCGTCGCCTTCGCGTTCGCGCGCGTCGCGTTGCTGCGCCGGATCGTCGAACCGCCGCTCGAATTCCTGCGCCAAATTCCGCCGCTCGCCATGATCCCGTTGTTGATCTTGTGGCTGGGCATCGGCGAAGCGCAGAAGATCGGCATCATCACGCTGGCGTGTTTCTTCCCGATCTTCCTGGGCACGACCGGCGGCATCGCGCAATGCGACCCGAAGCTGATCGAGGTCGGGCGCGTCAGCGGCTTGTCGGAAACCGAAATCCTGCGGCGCATCGTGCTGCCCTCCGCCTTGCCGTCCGTCGTCATCGGCTTGCGCATCGCGCTGGGCCAAGGCTGGCGCGCATTGGTCGGCGCCGAATTGGTCGCCTCGTCCGCCGGGCTCGGCTATATGATCGAGGACGCGCAGAATCTGGCGCGCACCGACATCGTGGTCGTCGGCGTGATCGTGATCGGTACGCTGGGCCTCGCCACCGACTGGCTGTTCCGCCGCGCCATCGCCGCCGCGTGGCCGTGGGTGCGCGTCGAGCACGGGGCCGAAACCCATGCTTGAGTGCCGCGGTGTTTCCAAAACCTACCGGCTCAAGGACCGCGCCGTCGCGGCGTTGCGCGAATTCGATCTCGCTTTGCCACCCGGCAGTTTCACCGTGCTGGTCGGCCCGTCGGGCTGCGGCAAGACGACGGCGCTGCGTCTGCTCGCCGGATTGGAAACGCCGACGGGCGGCACGATCGCGCGCAGTGCAGGCGATACGCGCGTGGGCTACGTGTTCCAGGAACCGCGCTTGATGCCGTGGCTCAGCGTCGCGCGCAATGTCGGCTTCGCGCTGGAAGGCCGCATGGCGAAACCCGAGATCGCCAAGCGCGTCGCCGACATCCTCGACGTGATCGGCCTGCACGATTTCGCGCAAGCCCGGCCCGATCAGCTTTCGGGCGGCATGGCGAGCCGGGCGGGCCTCGCCCGCGCCCTCGTCACCAAACCCGAATTGCTGCTGCTGGACGAGCCTTTCGCGGCGTTGGACGCGATGACGCGGCGGCGCCTGCAAAGCGAACTCGTGACGCTTTGGCAGTGCTTCCGCCCGACCATCGTGTTCGTGACGCACGACATCGAGGAAGCGGTGCTGCTCGGCGACGAGATTTTCCTGATGGAAAACGGCCTGATCGCCGAACGCTTCGCCAACCCCATCTTGCGCCCGCGCGATCCGACCGATCCCGAAATCGTGCGCTTGCGGCGCGCCATCATTGCCGGCTTCGAAGCCGGCGAGGCTCGAAAAACCCGCACACCCAAGGAGTCTACGCAATGAGGATTTCCATCCGTTTCGCCGCGATCGCGGCGGCGGCGCTGCTGGCGGCCGTTCCGCAAGCGATGGCGCAGAAGATCGAAACACTGCGCGTCACTTATGTCGCCTCGCCCTTCAACGTGCCGTCGATCGTGATGCGCGCGAAGGGCTACCTCGACGAAGCCTATGCGCCGATGGGCATCAAGGTCGAATCGCCGGAGATCACGTCGGGTGCGCAGCAAATGCAGGCGCTGGCGGCCGGCGAGGTCCATATCGCCTCGGTGCTCGGCGGCTCGTCCGCGATCCTGGGCAAGGCCAACGGCATCGACGTGAAGGTTGTCGCGACCTATAGCCGCGGCGCCAAGGCCTATATGATTCTCGCGATGCCGAACGGCCCCGCCGATATCAAATCGCTGAAGGGCAAGACCGTCGCCGGCCCCAAGGGCACGGTGCTGCACCAATTGCTCGCGGCGGCCCTCGCCAAGAACGGCCTGCGTCTTACCGACATCGAGCACGTCAACATGGATCTGCCCTCGGCGCGCGCCGCGTTGCTGGCGGGCAAGGTCGATGCGGCCACACTCGCGGGCAACAACGCGCTGGCGGTCGAAAAGGCCAACGGCAAACTGCTCGCCTCGGGCGACGGCTTACTCGATCCGACGTCGGTCATCGGCGTGCGCGGCGATCTGATCGAGAAGAACCCACAGATCGTCGCCGCCTATCTCTCCGCGCATCGCAAGGCGCTCGCCTTCATGAAGGCGAACCCGGAGGAAGCGCTGAAGATCGCCGCCGCCGATCAGAAGATCGACCTCGAAGACGCGCGCAAGATGATGACCTATTACGATTTCGCGCTGCGCGTCACCGACCGCGATATCGCCAATCTCGGCGCCGATCAGGATTTCATGGTCGAAGCCGGGATGCTCAAGACCAAGATCGATATCGCCAAGGATCTGATCTCGCCGCCCGCCCGTACGCTGGAATAGGGCGCACGCTTCGACCCCGCCGGGACGCAATTTCCGGCGGGGATCAGCGCCCTGCCGATCCGGCGACGGCAAGCCCGCGCGTTTCGACGGGGGCGGCGAAGGCGGGCTCCGCGGGAATATTGCCGCGCACAAAGATGTCGATGCCGATCGTCTCCTGATCCGGCACGATACGCTCGCCCGAACATTGCGCGAGCAGCACGCGACCGGCCGAACGTGCTTCGTGCCCCGCATTCTGGCCGATCACCGCGTCGAGCGTACCCAACAGCAGAAAACGCCGCGTATAGGCCGTGAGTTCGTGCGCGATCCACAAGAGATCCGCACTCCGCCCCGCCGATTCGATCGCCGACGCGATGCCGCGATTGCCGGCACCCACGCTATAGATGCCGACCAGATCGGGATGTTTGGCGAGCAGGCGCTTGGTGACGGCTTCCGAGCGCGCGCGTTCGTCGCGGCCTTCGACGGGCGCGAGGATTTCGAGTTTCGGAAACTCGCCCGCGATCACCTGGTTGAAACCGAAATAGCGTTCGGCATGGTCGCGCAGGGCGAGCGAGCCCGCGACGATGCCGATCTTGCCCTTTTTGCCGCCAAGGAACCGCCCCATCAGCGTGCCCGCCGTGCGGCCCGCCGCCGGATTGTCGATGCCGACATAATGGAAACGCCGCGAATTCGGCACGTCCGACACCAGTGTCACGACCGTCGTGCCCCGCGCGGTCAGATCGTCGATCGCCGCGCGCACGCGCGGATGGTCGAGGGCGACGACGGCGACGCCGTCGTAGTAACGCGGCAGACGTTCCAACGTGCGTCCGATCACGTCGGGATCGAACACGTCGACATGCAGCGTATCGATGAAGGCACGCTGGCCCGCGAGCCACGCCGCCGTGACGCCGACCTGCTCGGTCAACTGCGTCATGAAGGTATTGTCGCCCACCGGCAGGATGAAGGCGAAACGGAACGACCGGTTGCGCGCCAGGCGCGCCGCCGCGATATCCGGCCGATAGCCGAGCTTCAGCACCGCTTCGTTGACCCGCGCCGCGGTTTTTTCGCGCACGCCCGCCCGCTTGTTGACGACGCGATCGGCGGTGGCGAGGGAAACCCCCGCCTCCGCCGCCACATCCTCCAGCGTCACTTTGCCCGTCGGCCTCGCCATTGAAACTTCAGCTCCGCGTCGCCCATTCGATTCCGCGGGTCAGAATCTGCTTCACCTGCGGAATGTCCAATTCATACGCGCGATGGCCCAGCGTGCAATGGAACACGCGACCTTTACCGTAGCGCTTCTTCCAAACGACGGGCATCACGACTCCTTCGACCCAGGGCGCATGTTCGCCCGAGAACGTCGTCGTCGCCAGCACTTCGATGCTCGGATCGACATGCATGTAATACTGCTCGGACCTGTAATCGAAGTCTTTCAGCCCCTGCATCACCGGATCGTCGGGTTTGGCGATATTGACCCGGAAATCGATGATGTTGCCGGGATGCGCCACCCATTGGCCGCCGCACATGAACTGATACTCGATCGAATCGCGGAACGCGTCGCTCATCCCGCCGTGATGCCCGGCGACGCCGACGCCGTTTTGGACGGCGGCGCACAGATTGATCGCCTCCGCCCGTTCGATCTTCGACATCGTGAAGATCGGCACGATCAGCGACAATTCGTGAATCGCCAGATCGGCGAACACGGATGTCTTGGTTTCGACGCGCACGTCGTAACCGGCTGCCGTCAACCAGGTGCGATACATCGACGCGCAAAGATCGGGATCGTGCCCGTGCCAGCCGCCCCACACGATCATCGCCGTCGGTTTTTTCTTCGCCATAGTACTCACTCCAGATTGCCGCCGGACTGGCCGGGCGCCAGGGCCGCGGGACGCTCGACCGTGCTTTCGATTTCGACGCGCTTGCCTTCGTCGGCGGATTTCTGGAACGCCTCCATCACCTCCAACACATGGAAGGCCAAGGCGCCGCTGGCGCGATGATCGCGCTTCTTGCGAATACCGGTCGCCATGTCGGCGAGACCGATCGAGCGGAACTCGCCTTCCGTATAGCCATGGGTGAAGGGCTTGGCTTCCCATTCGCCGCCGGTCTTGGCGATCTGCACCTCGCCGCCGAAGCGGTTGGGATCGGGCACCAGGATCGCGCCTTGATCGCCGTAGATTTCGATCGGCGTGTGTTTGTGCTTGGGCACATCGAAGCTCATCGCGATCGACACGACCGCACCGCTGCGGAACTCCAGCATGCCCGCGACATGGGTCGAAACCTCGACCGGCATCATCGTGCCGCTCAAGGGCTTCGACGTGATCATGCGTTCGTTGCGCGGACGCGCGGTCGAACCCATCACGCTCGCCACCGGCCCCAGCAACTGCACGAGATCGGTGATGTAATACGGACCCATATCGAGCATCGGCCCGCCGCCGCGCAAATAATAGAAGCCGGGGGCCGGGTGCCAGCGCTCATGCCCCGGGCACATGAAAAAGGCCGAGCCCGCGACCGGCTTGCCGATGGCCCCACCGTCGATCAAGGCGCGCGCCGTCTGATGCCCGCCGCCCAGGAACGTGTCGGGCGCGCAGCCGACGCGCAAGCCCTTCTCGTTGGCGAGATCCATCACCTTGCGCGCTTCGACGAGATTCACGCCCAGCGGCTTTTCCGAATAGACATGCTTGCCCGCTTTCAGCACCGCGAGATCGACATCGGTATGCGCCAGCGGCACGGTCAGATTCAGCACGATGTCGATATCGTCGCGCTTCAGCATCGCGTCGATACGCATCGAGGTGAGGCCGAATTCCGCCGCGCGCGCTTCCGACGCTTCGGTGCGCATATCCGCAAGGCCGCGAATTTCCAGAATCGGGAAATTCTTCGACGCCTTGATATAGGCCGCACTGATCACGCCGCATCCGATGATGCCGATACCGACTTTCTCCACGTCGCGCACTCCGTCGTTGGGGGCCCCTATCGGCCCGGATCAGCCTTTGACCGCGCCGACCGTCAGGCCGGCGACGATGTGTTTTTGCGCCAGAACGAACAACAGGAACGTCGGCAGGATCGTCAGCGTGATGAACGCCAAGATCAAATGCCAATCGGCCGTGAATTCGCCCTGATAGACCATGATGCCCAGCGGCCACGGATACATGGCGTCGCTGTTGAGCATCACGAGCGGCAGAAGATACGAGTTCCAGCTATGCACGAAGGTGATCGTGCCGACCGTCGCCAGAATGGGCGTGGACAGCGGCAGCGTCACGAAGCGGAAGAAGCGCGGATAGGAACAGCCGTCGACCAAGGCGGCTTCGAGCAATTCGTGCGGCAGATCGCGGAAGAAGCGCCGAAACAGCAGAATGCTCATCGCCAGCGCGAAGGCGACCTGCGGCAGCACGACGCCGAAATAGGTGTCGAGCAAGCCCAGATCGCGCACTTTGATGAACAGCGGCAGGATTGCGGTTGCGGCAGGGAACAGCAGGCCCATGGTGAAATAGTTCAGCAGCATGCGGCTGCCGAAGAAGCGCAAATGCGCGAACACGAACGCCGCCATCGCCGCGACGATCAGCGTGATGATCGTCGTCAGACTGGAGATAACGAAGGAATTCCACAACATCCGCCAATAGCGTTTCGACAGCAGGATGTCGGCATAGTTCGACCATTCCCATTCGCGCGGCATGCCGAACGGATTGGTGCGCAGATCGCCGAGCGATTTGAAGCCGCCGAGCAACGTGGCGATCAACGGGGCCGCGACGAATCCCGCCACGAACAGCAGGAACAGCCAGCGATACAAGGCGGCGCGATCGAACGGCGGACGGGAAGCAGCGGCGGCGTCAGTCATCGCGCATGAACCAACGTTTATAGGTAACCGCGAAGGTCACGCAGATCACGAACAGAATCACGCCGATGGCGCTGCCGTAACCGATCCGCATGCGCGTCACGCCATGGGAATAGAGGAAGCTGACCATCGTCTGCGAGGAATCGGCCGGGCCGCCGCGTGTGAGCGGCATCACCAGATCGAACAACTGCAACGAACCGACGACGGCAAAGAACACCGACAGGCGGATCGTCGGATACAGCAACGGAATGGTGATGTGCCGCAGCACTTGCCAGCGCGACGCGCCGTCGATACGCGCGGCTTCGACCAGATGCTGGTCCTGGCCCTGCAAGGCGGCGATGAACAGCATCATGTGAAAGCCGAAATACTTCCACACCACGACGATCAGGATCGCGAGCATCGAGGTCTGCGTGCTCGCCAGCAGATGCGGCGGCTCGGCGCCGAAAAAGCGCCACACGCCCGCGAGCAGGCCGTAATCGCCGTCATAGACGAAGCTGAAGATTAGCCCCGTCGCGACTTCGGCCAGCACGTAAGGCAAGAAGAACAGCATGCGCAGCGCCACGGCGCCGCGGAATTTCTCGGCCAGCAGGATCGCCAAGGTCAGCGCCAGCGGCAGCTGGATGCCCAGCGAGATCACGATGATCAGGACGTTGTTGCGCAGCGCGAGGCCGAAGGCGCGCGCTTCGAACACGTAATCGTAATTTGTGAAGCCGATCCAGTTGGTCGGCCGGCCGAAGCCGTTCCAGTTGAAGCCGCTATACCAAGCCGCTTCGCCCACCGGCAGGATCACGAACAACGTGAACAGCACCAGGGCCGGCGGCAGGAATAAAACGACGGCGGTCAGTTTTCCGCTTGTCGCCGCCCGGCCGAGTGCTGTCGTGGACATTTCGCGAAAAATCGGGCGCGGCGACTTGAACGTATCCGCCGCGCCCGAACCCCTCAGTTACCCTGCTTGAACGCGTCCTGCACGGCCTTCGCCACTTGGCGCGGCGTCATGCTGCCGCCGGCGAGTTCGGCCGTCGCGTCGTTGACCACGCGCCCGACCGAGGGCCCGAGATCCTGGTCGTAGAAGTTCTGGTGGTAGTTCGACCGCGCGAGGTTCTGCGCGATGTTGCGCATGAAGGCGTTGCTGATCGCTTCGTCGGCACCCTTCACGACCGGAATGAGGAAACCGGCCCCGGCCAGACGCATCTGCACGTCTTTCGACACGAAATGCTTCACGAACTCGACGGCCTCCTTGGGCGCGCCCTTGGTGACGAGCCAGCCGTTGATTCCGCCCAGCGTGTCGGTCGGCTCGCCCTTGCCGCCCGGCACGGAAGGGAAGTTGACCCAGCCGATCTTGTCGTCGGTGATGCCCACCTTGTCCGCCGCCAGCGCCTTCTGCTGGTGATAGACGGTGCTGATCACCAGCGACATCGCGGCCTTGCCGTCGCCGAAGAAGCCGGTCGATTGCGGGTTCTTGAAGCCCAAGAACCCGTTCTGGAACGGCTGCAGATCGACGATCTGCTTCATCAGATCGCCGGACTTCTGGAATACTTCGCCCTCGAAGCCGCCGTTCTGGCCCTTCAGCGCCGCTTCGAACCCGGCCTTACCGCCCAGGCGAACGGCCAGATGCGTCCAATAGAAATGCAGCGGCCATTTGTCGGCGCCGCCCACGGTCAGCGGCGTGACGCCGGCGGCCTTCAACGCCTTGATCGCGGCCAGCCAATCGTCCCACGTTTTGATCGCGCTGCCGTCGACTTTGGCCTTGGCCATCAGCTCCTTGTTGTAAAGGATGCCGACTTGCGACTGCGCAAAGGGCAAGCCGTAGACCCGCCCGTCGCGCGTGAACGCGGACATGGCGCCGGCCGAAATCGTCGCGGCCGTATCCTTGGTCTGATCGGTGATATCGGCCAGCACGCCCGCTTCGACCTGCGCCTTCAACACGCCGCCGGCCCAGGAATAGATGATGTGCGGGCGATCGTTGGATTGCAGCAGCGTGGGCAACTTGGCCTTGTAGGATTCGTTCTCGAGGAATTGCATCTCGATCTTGGTGCCGGGATTCTTGGCCTCGAACTCGCGGGCCACTTCCTCCCAAATCTTGATTTGGGCCGGATTGACCTCGAGATGCATCCATTTGACGGTCGTCTGCGCCAGCGACGGGCCCGCCGAAACGGCGAGTACGGCGGCGGCGGCATAAAGCGAATGCTTGATGGCGTTCATGCGTTCCCTCCCAAGAAGCCGGATTATTTTCGGCTTTGACGAGACCATGCGCGAGAAATTTGACGTACGCAACTCAAATTTTGGTATTTAAGGCCTCAAGGCTCGAGGTGTATGCCTAACCCTTTCCAGTAACGGAGACTTCGCGATGGCCGCTATTTACCCAGATCTCGCCGACAAGGTCGTTCTCGTGACCGGCGGTGCCGCCGGCATCGGCGAGTTCATCGTGCGCGCCTTTGCGGCACAGAAGGCCGTGGTCGCCTTCGTCGACATCCAAAAGGACCGCGGCGAGAAGCTCGCCGCCGAATTGACCGCGCAAAGCCAGCGCGCGCATTTCGCGCCGGTCGATGTCACCGACACCGCCGCCTTGCAGAAGACGATCGGCGATTTCGCCGCGAAACTCGGGCCCATCGGCGTGTTGATCAACAACGCGGCGCATGACGAACGTCACGCGACCGATACGGTGACCTCCGAATATTGGGACGACCGCATCGCCGTGAACCTCAAGCACCAATTCTTCGCCGCGCAAGCCGTGCTGCCGGGCATGAAGGCGGCGGGCGGCGGTTCGATCATCAATTTCGGTTCGACGTCGTGGATGATCGGCCAGGGTGGCATGGCCGTTTACACCGCCGCAAAATCCGCGGTGCTGGGCTTGACCCGATCGATGGCCCGCGATTACGGCTCGTTCAATATCCGCGTGAACACGGTGGCGCCCGGCTGGATCATGACCGAGCGTCAGATCGAGAAATGGCTCACGCCCGAAGGCGAGGCGGAATTGATGAAGCGCCAATGCTTGAAGCGCCGCTTGCAACCGGCGGAGCTTGCCAAGTTCACGCTGTTCCTGGCGTCGGACGAAGCCTCCGCCTGCACCAACCAGAACTATATCGTGGACGGCGGCTGGGTCTGAGCTTCCGCCGCCGGCTTGTTGCTGGGGAAGAACGGGCTGGGTTCGGGCGTCTCGGCATTGCCGCGGAATAGCTTGCGCCCAGCCTCCAGCCCGCCGATCAACTCGAGCTCGACGCGCTGCTTGTCGCGCTCGCGCACGTCATCGGTCGATTCCTTCGCCAGCTCGGCGTCGAAGCCCAACCCCTTCAGCACGGCGCAGGAGAACACCAGCGCGGACTCGAACGTTTCGCGGATCTGGTAGGCAACGCCCGCCTTGATCAGGCGCAGCGAATGGCCGCGATCGAAGGCGCGCACGTAGAGCTTCACCAGCGGAAATTCGTGGCGGCACAGTTCGACGATCTTGTCCGCGACTTCCGGCTTGTCGACGCAGACCAAAATCGCCTCGGCCGTTTCGGCCCCCGAGGCGCGCAGCACGTCCAGCCGCGTGCCGTCGCCGTAATGGATCTTAAAGCCGAAATTCCCGGCGGCGCGGATCATGTCGACATCGGTTTCGATCAGCGACAGCTCGACCTTGTTGGCGAGCAGGGCTTGCGTCGCGACCTGGGCGAAGCGGCCGAAACCGATGAACAGCACGCGGCCCTTCAAGCCGTTCGCGACATCGATCCCTTCCATCGATACGGGCGCCTCGCGATGCGCGCGGCGTTGGGCGATCAACACCAACGGCGTCAGCGCCATCGACAGGATGACGATGGCGCTCATGATCGCGGAAATGCGCGCGTCGAACAGCCCCACGCCCATGGCGGCGGCGTAAAGCACAAAGGCGAATTCCCCGCCTTGCGCGAACAGCCCCGCGCGATTGGCGGCCGCCGCATGGCCCGAGCGCGCGACCCGCGCGATCAGGTAGATGCCGACCGCCTTCACGGCCATGAAGGCGATCACGCCGCCCAACACCATCCGCCATTCGGCGACGACGACCGACAGGTCGAGCGACATGCCGACGCTGAGGAAGAAGAGGCCGAGCAACAACCCGCGAAACGGCTCGATATCGGCTTCCAGCTGATGGCGGAA
>JAIUNH010000044.1 GCA_020161965.1 Pseudomonadota bacterium | reverse complement strand
TGCCGGTATCTATCTGATCGAACCCGCGGCGCTCCGCCTGATCCCCGATTCCGGGCGGTTCGACATGACGGATCTGATTCAGGCGATGTTGGCGAACGGAACGCCGGTCGCGAGTTTTCCGGTTTACGAATCCTGGATCGATGTCGGAAAGCCGGCGGATTTCGCGAAGGCGCAGGTCGAGTACGGAGCGGGAGACGCGCAATGAAAGGCTACGCGGGGAAGAAAGTGCTCGTGACGGGCGCCGGCGGATTCATCGGCAGCCATCTGGCCGAAGCGCTTGTGCGTGCCGGCGCCGACGTTCGCGCGATGGTTCTCTACGACTCGCTGGGGACGCGCGGCTGGCTCGATTCGAGCGAACTCGCCGGACAGATGGAAATCCATGCCGGCGACATCGTCGACTACGATTCGGTGCGTACGGCGATGGCGGGGCGCGATATCGTATTCCATCTCGCGGCGCTGATCGCGATTCCATATTCGTATGCGGCGCCATTGTCCTATATCCGGATCAATATCGAAGGAACGGCGAATGTTTTGCGCGCCGCGCGCGATGTCGGCGCCAAGGTCGTTCATACATCGACATCGGAAGTGTACGGGACCGCGCGCTATGTGCCGATCGACGAGGCGCACCCGTTGCAGGGGCAATCGCCTTACTCGGCGAGCAAGATCGGCGCGGACAAGATCGCCGAGTCCTTTCATCTCTCCTTCGGGTTGCCGGTTTTGACGGTCCGCCCGTTCAACACCTATGGGCCGCGTCAATCCGCGCGCGCCATTTTACCGTCGATCATCACGCAAGTTCAGGCCGGCAAGCGTACGATCCGTTTGGGCAATCTGACGCCGACACGCGATCTCACCTTCGTCGAAGATACGGCGGCCGGCTTTGTCGCGGCCGGTGCCGCGACCACGGCGATCGGCGGTACGTTCAATCTCGGCACCGGGCGGGAGATATCGATCGGGGATCTGGTCGGCTTGGTTGGCCGCGTTCTTGGGCAGACGGTCGAGGTCGAGACGGATGCCGCACGCATGCGGCCGGAAAGCAGTGAGGTCGAAAGACTGCTCAGCGATCCATCGCGCGCGAAGGCCGCCTTTGGCTGGCAAGCGGCGGTATCGCTTGAAGACGGAATCGCGCGCGCGGCGGAATGGTTCGCACGCAATCGCCATCTCTATCGGGCGGGTGACTATGTCGTCTGACCGGATCGCGCTCTGCGAACCGCTGTTCGCTGGCAACGAATGGACCTACGTCAAGGAATGCCTCGACACCGCTTGGGTGTCGTCGGGCGGCGCCTATGTGGGCGCCTTCGAGCAAAAGATCGCGGCGTTCGTCGGCGTGCCGCACGCGGTCGCCACGGTAAACGGAACATCGGCGATCCATGTCGCGTTGCTCGCGGCCGGCGTCGAGCGCGGCGACGAAGTGCTGGTTTCGTCGATGACCTTCATCGCGCCGGCGAACGCCATCGCCTATATTGGCGCCTTCCCGATTTTCGTCGATGCCGATCCACACACCTGGCAAATGGATCCCGCGCTCGTTGTCGCGTTCCTGCGCGATGAATGCGAATGGCGCCCGCAGGGAACGTTCAATCGGCGAACCGGTCGGCGTATCGGCGCGATCGTTCCGGTCCATATCCTTGGCCAGCCGGTAGATCTCGATCCGATTCTTGCCGCGGCCGCCGAAGCGGGCATTCCCGTGGTGGAGGATGCGACTGAAAGTCTCGGTGCTTCATATAAAGGCACCGCAATTGGAACGATCGGGGTCTCCGGCTGTCTCAGCTTCAACGGCAACAAATTGATCACGACGGGCGGCGGGGGAATGGTCGTCACGCGCGACGAGACCGTGGCGCGGCGCGTCCGGCATTTGACGACGCAAGCCAAAATGTCGCGGGACGAATATCAACACGACGAAGTCGGCTTCAACTATCGACTCACGAATATTCAAGCCGCGATTGGCGTCGCGCAGGCCGAGCGGCTGCCAGCCTATATCGCAGCCAAGCGACGTAGTGCTGCGATCTACGATTCGGCTTTCGCGGATTTGGACGGCGTATGCCCAATGCCGCGCCCGATACACAGTGAAAGTGTTTCATGGCTCTATACCGTCGAGATTTCCGGCGATACGACCGGCGCCCGGGGCCTCCAAGCGTATCTTGCGTCGCGCGGTATCGAGACGCGGCCATTGTGGGAGCCCATGCATATGAGCCGCGCGCATCGCGGCGCGCAGGCCTTGGGCGGTAACGTCGCGGCGGCGCTCTATCGCAACTGTCTCAGCCTGCCGAGTTCCGTCGGTCTTACGGATACGCAGCGCGCGCGCGTGGTCGAGACGATCCGCACATATCTCGCTGCGAATAACGTCAAGTCACGAATCGAATAAGGAGCGATATGTCGTCAACAGTCCTCGTCGTCGGCGGTGCCGGCTATATCGGCAGTCACGCCTGCAAGGCGTTGTCGCGCGCCGGGTATCTGCCCGTCGCCTATGACGATCTGTCGTTGGGCCATGCGCATGCGGTCAAATGGGGCCCGTTGGAAGTCGGTGATATCGCCGACCGTGCGCGGCTCGACGAAGCGCTCGCCAAACACAGGCCCGTCGCGGCGATGCATTTCGCGGCGTTCGCGGCTGTCGGCGAATCGGTCGCCGATCCCGAGAAGTACTACCGCAACAACGTCGCGGGTACGCTGACGCTTCTCGCCGCGTTGCGCGCCGCCAAGGTAAACCGCTTCGTTTTCTCCAGCACCTGCGCCGTCTACGGGACGCCCGGCACGATGCCGATCGCCGAGACGACGCCCAAAGCGCCGGTCAATCCTTACGGCCGCAGCAAGCTGATGGTGGAACAGGCGCTGGAGGATTACGGCCGTGCCTACGGCTTCGGCTGGACGGCGTTGCGTTATTTCAATGCGGCTGGCGCCGATCCCGAGGGTGAGATCGGCGAGGAGCACGAGCCCGAGACGCATCTGATTCCGCGCGCTTTGTTTGCCGCCAAGGGAATCCTGCCTTATCTCGACGTGTTCGGCGACGACTATCCCACGCCGGACGGCACCTGCATCCGCGACTATGTGCATGTCGCCGATCTCGCGGACGCGCATGTCGCGGCGATCAAGCGTTTGGACGCGGGCGGTGCGCCGGGCGCCTTCAATCTCGGCACCGGCCAGGGTTATTCGGTGCGTCAGGTAATCGATGCGGTCGAACGTGCGACCAAGCTGAATGTGCCAATTCGCATGGCGGCACGACGTGCGGGCGATCCGCCCGAGCTCGTCGCCAATCCTGCTTTGGCACGCGTTGAGCTGGGCTTCGCGCCGAAGTTGTCGGATATCGATACGATCGTTGCCACCGCCTGGCGGCGTATGGCGGCCGTGAATCGTCAAGTGGGATGATGGGATTATTCGCCGACCTTCCTCGGCGCGCTTTGCGCACGGCATGGCGAATCTTCGCGCCGCGCTTGCCGCGCGTGGCGCTGCTGTCCGACAATGCCGATTGGGCGTTGGATCACGTCGCGGGCCATCTTCACGCGGGCGTCGAAGCGCTTGTTCCAGGTCTTTCCGGTCGCGTCGCGCGGCTGGACGGGGGCGGCCCCGCCGTCGTGCATTTCGTCAGCCAATACTCCGTCGCGTCGGCACCCGCCGACCTTCCGGCACGATGCTTGGCGACGACCAGTTTCATGCATGGACGCCTGGACGAACATCCCGACGATCGCGCGATCGTCGCCACATTACGTGATCGCGCCGATTTGTTTCCGAAGATCGTCGTGACGACCGGTATCATGGCGAAGGCGCTCGCTGAACGCGGGATCGATCCCGCGCGCATCGTGCGCATACCGTTGGGCGTCGATCTACGGACCTTTACACCGGTCGATGCATCGACGAAAGCGACGATCCGAGACCGGCTTGGCATTCCGCCCGATGTCTTCGCCGTGGGCTCCTTCCAGAAGGACGGCGACGGCTGGGGCGAAGGCGACGCGCCAAAGTTGATCAAGGGCCCCGACGTGTTCTGCGACGCGTTGGTGCGCGCGAAGAAGGATTTGCCCGTGTTCGCCGTGTTAACGGGTCCTGCGCGCGGCTATGTCAAAAAACGGCTCGATGCCGCCGGAATTCGCTACGTCCATGCGTTCCTGAAAAACAAAGACGACGTGATCGACTATTACCGTGCGCTCGATACCTATCTCGTCGCGTCACGCGTCGAAGGCGGGCCGCTATCGATCGTCGAATCCTGGGCGACCGGCACGCCTTTAATTACGACCAATATGGGCATGGCGCCGGATATCGCCGTCGATGAGCACAACGCGTTGGTCCGCGATGTCGACGATGCGGCCGGTCTTGCAGAGGCGCTGCTGCGAGTCGCCAGCGACTCCACGCTGCGCGCGAACATCGTCGCGGGCGGGAAGGTATCGGTCGCGCCGCATCACTGGCCGCGTCTTGCCGAACGCCATCTGCGCGAAGTCTACGCGCCGACCCTGACCCTTCTGGGACTTGATCCGGGCTTGCGATGACTGGACGATTCCACATCGCGATGCCGCTGGACGACGGCCCGACCGGCGGCGGCAACCAGTTCCTGAAGGCGTTGCGTGGCGTTTGGCGTCGGCGCGGCGCCTATGCCGACGATCCCGTACAGGCCGATGTGGTACTGTTCAACTCGTTCCAGTTCCTGCGCGACGCGGCTGCCTTGCGCGCGCGCTTGCCGAAAGCCGTGTTCCTGCATCGTGCGGATGGGGTGACGCGGCTCTACAACGCGCCCGACGATCCGCGTGATGCCGCAGCGATCCGCGCTAACCGTTTCCTCGCCGACGGTACGATCTTCCAGACGGCTTGGTGTCGCGACGCGCATCTGCGCCTGGGTTGGCCGACGGATCGGCCGTATGCCGTGATCGGCAACGCGCCCGATCCGGCGATCTTCCATCCGGGCGTTGCGCATGATTGCGCGAAGCGACCGCGCCTCGTCGTCACGTCGTGGTCGAGGAACCCGAACAAGGGGGCTGATGTTCTGGATTGGCTGGAAGCGAGCGCGCCGCAACTCGATTTCGATGTGACGTTCGTCGGCAACGCGTCGCGTAAACTCGCCAATATCCACCATCTCGCCCCGGTTCCTTCGGCGGAATTGGCCGAAATTCTCCGCGGCCAGGATATTTTCCTGATGCCCGCGCGCAACGAATGCTGCTCGAACGCATTGGCCGAGGCCTTGGCTTGCGGCCTGCCGGCTTTGGCGCGCAACGACAGCGGCAATCCCGAAGTGCTTGGCAAAGGCGGCGAGTTGTTCGATCGTCCCGAGGAAATTCCCGCTAAGGTCGCCGCGATCGCCGCGAACTTCGCGGCCTACCGTATGGCGATTCCGAAGTTCGACATCGATGCGATCGCACGCCGCTACGAAGCGTTTGCCGATACGGTCGCATCGGCCGCGCCGATGATTTCCCACTATCGCCGCTTTGGAACGCCGGCGGCGTGGTTTGCGCGTTTGGCGTTGACGTGATCGCGAGGCAAGAAAGGAATTCGACATGGCGAAATCCGCGCTGATTATCGGTGTCGGCGGTCAAGACGGCGCCTATCTCGCGGAGTTCCTGCTCGAGAAGGGTTATGTCGTGCACGGCACGTCGCGCGACAAGGACGTCGCGCGGTTCGAGAATCTCGCGCGGTTGGGCATCCGCGGAAAAGTGAAACTGCATTCGGCTGTGACCGGCGATTTCCGGTCTATTTTGACCGTCGTGCGCAATACGGCACCGGACGAGATCTATAATCTCGCGGGCCAAACCTCAGTCGGCTTGTCGTTCGAGCAGCCCGTCGAAACGCTCAACAGCGTGGCGGTCGGCACGCTGAATATCCTCGAAGCGATTCGTTTTCTCGAAATCCCGACGCGCTTCTACAACGCCGCGTCCGGCGAGATGTTCGGCAATACGGGCCCAGAGGGCGCGAACGAAACGATGAAATTCGCGCCGCGTAGCCCCTATGGCGTGGGCAAGGCCAGCGCCTTCTGGGCGACGGCGAATTATCGCGAATCCTATGCGCTTTACGCGTGCTCGGGCATTCTATTCAATCATGAAAGCCCATTGCGCCCGTCGCGGTTCGTCACACGCAAGGTCGTGCGCGGCGCGCTCGATATCGCGGCCGGTCGGCTTGACAAGCTGCGTCTGGGCAACCTCGCCATCGCGCGCGATTGGGGTTGGGCGCCGGAATATGTGCGCGCAATGTGGGCGATGTTGCAGCAGCCGGAAGCCGAGGATTACATCATCGCGACAGGCCGTAGCATGACGCTTGAAACCTTCGTCGCACGCGCCTTCGAAGCGGTCGGCCTGAAATGGCGCGACCATGTCGAGATCGATCGTACGCTCTATCGTCCGGCGGATATCGTGACGAGTAGCGGTAACCCGTCGCGTGCCGCTGATCGTCTGGACTGGCGCGCGACGATCGCCGCCGAATCGGTCGTCGATCATCTGGTGGACGCCGAGCGCAAACAGATCGCCGCTGAGGCGCGCGTTTGAATTTACTGCCCGAAGACACGCTGCCGCCGCCCGATTTTGCGCGCCTGAAGTCGCTGCATTTGATCGTGTGGTTCGAGTACGCTTCGACTCTGGCGATTTTCGATCGCGTGGGCATGCTGGACCGGGAACTTGCGATCTATCGCCGTTTGCGACCGCATCTGCGCGCGTTGACGCTGATCACCTGGTCGCGCGGCGAGGATGCGGCCTACGCCGAGCGGCTCGGCGATATCGGCCTCGTGCATAACAAGCATGAATGGACCTGGCCGGCTTGGATGGCGATCCTGCTCGCGACATTCGGGCTGCGCTTCCCGGGGCCGCGATTGGTGAAAACCAATCAGATGAGCGGTGCACGCCATATTCTGCGCGTGGCGAAATTCTGGCGCACGAAGCTCGTCGCGCGCTGCGGCTATCCTTGGTCGCTGTTCGCCACACGTGAGCGCGGACCGCACGATCCGGTGACGCGCGAGGCGATCGATACCGAACGTAGCGTGTTCCGCGGGGCCACCCATGTCGTCGGTTCGACCGCGGAGATCGCGCAGTTGGCGATCGAACGCGACGGCGTGCCGCAAGGCCAAGTCAGCGTCGTGCCGAATTATGTCGATACCGATTTGCTGTCGCCCGGGCCTTGCGCGCCGCGCGCCAAGAAGCGGATCGGCTTTCTCGGTCGATTCGAGAATCAGAAAAACCCGCTGGCCCTGATCGAAGCGGTCGCCGGACTCGACGTCGAACTCGTGATGATCGGCGAGGGGAGCTTGCGCCATGAAATGGCGGCGCTGGGTTCGCGGCTCGGCATCGATCTTAAGCTGCCGGGCAATATACCGCATCGCGATCTGCCCACGTTCTTCCGCGGGCTCGATCTGTTCGTGTTGCCATCGTTGTTCGAAGGCCATCCCAAATCGTTGCTGGAGGCGATGTCCTGCGGCTTGGCCGTCATCGGCACCGATGCGCCCGGCATTCGCGAGGTTCTGCGCGATGGCGACACCGGATTATTGACGGCGACCGACGCACCGTCAATCCGTGCCGCAATTGGGCGCGTCTTGGCCGATGGGGATCTCTCGGCACGGCTGGGGCGCAACGCCCGCGATGAAATCCTGCGTACCGTTTCGCTCGACCGCACGATCGAGCGCGAATTGCGCGTTCTCTCCTTCGCTGCGAGGCCGCAATGAGTCTCCGTCATTCGATTGCTGCCGCCCTACTCTGGCCGACGCGATTCCTACCGATCCGGATTTTGCGCGACCTAACGGTGGGCTTCGCCCAGGCGATCGCCGTGCGCGCCGATTCGCGCGCCACGTTGTCGGCGTTGCTTGACGCGCATTCGAAGATCGAGACGATGGCGGCGACGACGGCCGTGCGCTACGGCGGCGGCGTCAACCCCAAGCATCGCATCATGGCGTATCACGAGTTTTTCACGGCGCGTGTACGGCCGGGCGAACGCGTGCTCGACGTGGGCTCCGGCAACGGTTTTCTTGCGCTGTCGATGGCGCAGGCGGGCGCGAATGTCGAAGGCGTAGAGATCGTACCGGCGAACGTCGAGATCGCGCGCGCCCGGCACGCGCATCCCAATATCGTCTACCGTGTCGGCGACGTGACGAGAGACACGCTATCGCCGGGCTTCGATACGGTCGCCATGTCGAACGTTCTCGAACATCTGCCAGATCGCGCGGCATTGCTGCGTCGTCTGACGACTCAGACCGGCGCCAAGCGGTTTCTGATCCGCATTCCGTGTTTCGATCGCGATTGGCTTGTTCCCTTGCGCAAAGAGCTGGGGCTCGACTGGCGCTCCGATTCGACGCACGAGACGGAGTACACGCTTGCCGAGTTCGACTCTGAGCTCGCCGCGGCCGGCTTGGCGCGCGCGGAGACGATCCTGCGTTGGGGTGAAATCTGGGCCGTGGCGATCGCACGCTGATATGTCCAAGCCGCCGAAAATCTCGGTTCTGATGGCCGTCTATAACGGCGCCGTCTATCTGCGCGAGGCGATCGATAGCGTTCTCGCGCAGACCTACCGCGAATTTGAATTCGTCATCGTCGACGACGGATCGACCGACGCGACGCCTTCCATCCTGGCAAGCTATGCCGATCAACGCCTGCGCATCATGACCCTGGTCGGCAACAGGGGCCATACGACTGCGTTGAACGAAGGTTGGCGCGCATGTCGTGGCGCCTATATCGCGCGCATGGACGGAGACGATATCTGCCATCCCGAACGTTTTGCGCGCCAGGTGGCGATGCTGGACGCTAATCCGGAATTGGGGATTGTCGGCAGCGCGGTCTGGATCGTCGATGCGTCGGGTAAGCGTCTCGACTATGCGCCGCAGCCGACGGGCGACGGCGCGATCCGCTTCGTCGCGATGACTCGCAATCCCTTCCACCATCCGACCGTGATGTGGCGGAACGCCGCGTTCTTGGCACGGGGCTTGACATTCGACGAACGCTATCAGGCCAATCAAGATCTCGATTTGTGGACGCGCGCTTTGCCGGCGATGTGCGCGGCGAATTCGCGCTTGCCGTTGTTGTCCTATCGCGTGCACGGCACCAACGTCTCGGTTCTGCGTGTGGCCGAACAACGTAGATTGACTCTGGAATTCTGTGTGCGCATGCAGCGCGCCGTGCTTGGCGCGGAAATCTGCGCCGGCGGCATCTTGGCGAATATTCTGGGCAGCCTTTACGCCGCACCGGTCGAGGATGCGGGTGAAGCGGATACGCCTGCCGCGATCGATGCACTACGCGATCTTTGTGATCGCGCAGCCGCCGCATTGCCTTCAGCGGCGGGCGAGATCGCCGATTGGTTCGCCTATCTCACTTTGAGCGGCGTGGCGGGGCCCGGCAAATCCGCGCGTCTTGCGGGTATCCGCACAGTGTCGGCGATCGACCGACTGGCGATCGTCCGGGCCTTGCGCGTGTCGTTGCCCTATGGCTGGGTTTGGTGGCGGCGCTATCTCGCGGAGGCGACCGGGTTCGCGAAGCCGGCGAGGGCAGCATGACGCCGCCACGCGTCAGTGTGTTGATGGCGGTCTATAACGGTGCCGTCTATCTCCGCGAAGCGATCGATAGCGTTCTGGCGCAGACCTATCGCGATTTCGAGTTCGTCATCGTCGATGATGGATCGAGCGATGAAAGCGTGCGGATCGTCCGCTCCTATACCGATTCGCGCATCAAGCTGCACGTCGCGCCCCGCAATTTGGGACAGACGACGGCGTTGAATGTTGGCATGCGGTTATGCGAGGGCGAGTATGTCGCGCGCATGGATGGCGACGACATTTGCCACCCGGAACGTTTCGCGCTTCAGGTGGCAGCGCTCGACGCGGATCCGGCGCTGGGCATTGTCGGGAGCGCCGTAACGATCGTCGACGGGCGCGGACGGACGCTCGATTTTTCACCCCAACCCGAAAGTGACGTGACGATCCGCTTCGTCAGTTTGACTCGCAATCCGTTTCACCATCCGACCGTCGTGATCCGCCGGCAGGTGCTGCTCGACCACGGACTCGAATACGACGAGCGGTTCCAGGCCAACCAGGATTTCGAACTCTGGACGCGTCTGTTGGCGGTGACGCGGGCGGCCAATTTATCCGCGCCATTGTTGCGCTATCGAGTCCACGGCGCGAACATATCCGTCAAGCGGCTGGCCGAGCAGCAACGGACCTCGATCGACTTTTGTCGTACGCGTCAAATCGACGAGCGGGTTGAGCCGCTCGATCTAGCGTCGCTCTACGAAATCTTCGACACGATACATGGGTCAAGGATCGTCGGGAGTCCGCGTGTAGCCGATGCGGGTGCGGCGGTAGGGCGCTTTCTTCTCCTCGCCGAAACACACGCGCGAGATGCGACGTCTCGAAAATGGGCGGCGGGTCTGGCGTTGCGCGCCTTGTTGCTGCGGCGTGTCGCGCGCGGTCGAGCGGCGCTCTTCGCACGAGCCATACGCCTTTGCGCGACGGCGCCGCTCGAGGTCGTCTGCGCGAACGCGCCGACGCTGTTCTATCGATTTCTGCGGAGTTTCGACCGGCCGGCGGCGGCCGATCGCTCTCTTATGGTCGTTGTCGCGTCGTTACGCGTGGGGGGCACCGAGCGGCATATCGGTGCGATTCTCCCTGAGCTCGCGCAAGCCGGTTGGCGGGTCGTCGTGCGTCGCACCGGCGTGGATGGACCGATCGGCGACCGATTGCGCGCGAGCGGAATAGAAGTGATCGACGCCGACATCTCGACCGACAATCTGGTGTGGCTGCCGCCGCTTGTCCGCGGGCTCGTTGCCTATTTGATTCACGCGATTCCCATGGCTATCGATATCCGCCGTCGCCGACCATCTGTCGTGCACGCGTTTCTGCCCGGTCCGACCGTCATCGCCGGAATGGCTTGCGCGATCGCCCGGCACAAGCCGTTCGTCGCGAGCCGGCGCGCGCTCAATCACTATCAAGCCGCCAATCCACGCGCGGCTTGGATCGAGCGGCTGGTCTTGCTCCGGGCGAACGCGATACTCGGAAACTCCCGCGCCGTCATGCGCGACCTCGCAGATGAGGGGCACGATCCGTCCCGCTTCGCGTTGATCTACAATGGTGTGGCGCCGTCGGGCGTGCCAATGTCGCGATTGGAGTTTCGCGCACATGAAGGTTGGACGCAGGACGAAATCGCAATCACCATCGTTGCCAATCTCCTTGTCTACAAAGGACATCTCGACTTAATCGAAGGGATCGCCCGGTTGCCGGCCGGTTTGCCGGCATGGACAGTCAATCTCGTCGGGCGAGACGACGGGGAAGGCGTCGCGATTCAAGAGCGGGCGAAGGCGCTTGGCGTATTCGATCGGATCCGTCTTTTGGGTGAACGTAACGACGTCGCCTCGATTCTGGCGGCGAGCGATATTTCCGTCTCCGCGTCGCACGAAGAAGGCTTCTCCAACAGCATCATCGAAGCGATGACGGCGGAATTGCCCGTCGTAGCGACGGCGGTTGGTGGTTCCGTGGATGCCGTCATAGACGGGACAACCGGACGCCTCGTGCGTCCGCGCAATCCCGAAGAGTTGGCCGCAGCACTCGCGGAGTTGATCGGGAGCGCGGACAAGCGCGCGCGATTCGGCACAGCGGGCCGTGAGCGTGTGGTGAAGCGTTTCTCGCTCGAGGCTTGCGTTCGTCACTACGCGGCATTGTACGACGGACTCGCTTTGGCACCGCATTGTCGTCCAGCGGATTTGATGCCCGATCTCGAATTGGACTCAGAGGCAACGTGAATCTCAAGCCGCGCATCGTATATGCGCTCGAAAATCCGGGGAATGCGGCGGCGGCGATTCTACGCCGCGCGATCGGTCCGCTAGGGGAGATTTCGACTGGAATCATCGCATGGCTGTTGCGACGCCGAGGGTTGGACGACGCCGTGTGGCGCGCGTTGAGAGCAGATCGCCGCTGGACGCCTTATCGCAACCTAGCCGTCGCCTCGGAAACGATGCGTCGAATCCGCCTGATCGCCGATCCGCTCGGTGAGAACCGCTACCTGCCGCATCGCTGGCGGATGATCTTCAACGAGATACGCGATTTTACTTCGAAAGATATCGATTGGCGCGCCGGACCGACGTTCCTCAGCTTCGGCGCAGGCGACCGCAATCCGATCGGTCTTCCTCTGCTGGCGGTTCTCGCCGGCGCGGCGAAAGGATTGGTGATCGAGCCGGGCCGGCTTCGCACGGAAGTGGCGACCGCGACACTGCAGGAAACGTTGTGGGACGTGCTGCGCGATCCGGCGGCATACGGATTGACAGCGGCTGATCTGGGGCGCTTGCGCGATACGGTCGATGCGGACGCTCTGTGGCGCGGCGAAGCGCTGGGGGATGTCCTCGCAAAAGGACGCATCGAATTGATGGCAACGCCGGGCGAGTCGGCGGCACTTGAGGATGGATCGATCGATCTCATCTACTCCCGCTCCGTTTTGGAGCATGTGCTGCAGATCGAAGCTGCGATGGCCAGGCTCGTTCGCGCGCTGCGGCCGGGCGGGATTATGTTCCACGACATCAGTCTTGACGCGCACGACGCGCACGACCCGATTTCATTCTATTACGCCCCGCGTGGCCAAGGGGGCGACGCGTATGCAGGTTTGAACTTTTGGCGGCTGAGCGACTACGTGACCCTATTCGAGTCGCTAGAGTGTTCGGTCGAAATCGCCTGGACTGAGACTATCGCACCATCGCTGATCGATCGTGCGCGGCTTGTGCCGCGTTTCGCAAATCGCACGGACGACGATCTTCGGACCACACGCGCCAAGTTGCTCGTCCGCAAGCCGCGGGAATAGCGCGCGACGGGCGTCGCCGCGCGCGGCCGGGACCAAACGCCCCCCATGATCTTCAATACGCTGCAATTCGTACCGTTCTTTCTTCTGGTGCTCATTCTGCACCTGATACTGCCGTGGCGTCGCGACAAGCAATTCCTGCTGCTCGCCAGTCTGTTCTTCTACGCCACCTTCGATCCGCCCTTCGTTCTGCTTCTGGCCGGACAAAGTTTCATCGATTGGCATATCGCGCGCGCGATCGATCGTTCGAACGGACCGGCCAAACGGCGCGCTCTATTGATCGCCAGCCTCTGCCTGAATCTGGGATCGCTTTTTTTCTTCAAATATTATGATTTCGCGGCAGGCGAACTCGATCGCTTGATGCGATCCCTCGGCGTCGAGTTGAGATTTCCCGGGCTTGGCCTTGTCCTGCCGGTCGGCATCTCGTTTTACACGTTTCATACGCTCAGCTACATCATCGATGTCTATCGGCGGCGCGTATCGACGGCGCCGCTGCTCGATTACATGCTTTTCGTATCGTTTTTCACCCAATTGGTCGCCGGCCCGATCGT
This sequence comes from Pseudomonadota bacterium, assembly GCA_020161965.1. Classification (GTDB taxonomy): domain Bacteria; phylum Pseudomonadota; class Alphaproteobacteria; order CACIAM-22H2; family CACIAM-22H2; genus Tagaea. The sequence goes on along the minus strand of JAIUNH010000044.1, from coordinate 611 downwards.
GCGCGCGGGACACATGCTTCCCCAATTGCGCCGCAAGCGAATCCCTTCCTTCCACCTCGCTTCGCTCGGCCTTTGGCTCGTTCTTCTCGGTTATGCCAAGAAGATCGTATTTGCCGACAATCTCGCCAATTTCGTCGGCGCCGTCTTCGCCAACCCTTGGGCGTTTCCGGCCGGCGACCGGGCGGCGGCGCTACTGGGCTTCGCAGTTCAGATCTACTGCGATTTTTCCGGTTACAGCGATATCGCGATCGGTCTGTGCCTGCTTCTGGGCATCCGATTGCGACGGAACTTCCGACTGCCGTATCTCGCGCGCGGTTTGTCGGATTTTTGGCGTCGCTGGCATATCTCGTTGTCGTCGTGGATCCGTGACTATCTCTACATACCGCTCGGCGGCAGCCGGCAGGGCGAAGGGCGGACGATCTTCAATCTTGTTTTCGTGATGACGATCTGCGGACTTTGGCACGGCGCGACATGGATGTATGTCTTGTGGGGCTTGCTGCATGGCGTCGGCCTGGCGGCCGAACGAACCATGGAATCTTGCGTTACGACGGCGCCCCGCAAGTTCGGCTCCGCCCTCGCGGCGATCCGCGCGACGCCGGTCTATCGCGCGA